>JBAUTP010000261.1:0-6973 GCA_049582265.1 Thermoplasmata archaeon | reverse complement strand
CCATGGGTCCACCAACACGCCTGGGAGCTCCGGAGCTGATGGTATCTGGCGGCGGCCGTCTTGAGACTGATCCGAAGCTCGCTCGAGATATCAGCGATGCTCGCATTGGGAAGCCGGAACACGGTCTGAAGAATCTACCAATCGAGACGGGATAGTTCCCGTGTGCAAGGAGGAATCCAGTACGGTCGCGCGGGGCTCGCCTCGCCTTTCGGGGAGAGCCGATGAATGAGCGATGCGCGCCGGTTCGCTGCGGCCTCGTTATCCGCGACGAAGTACACGCAAATCGAACGGTCGGCCTCATCCATCGTATCCCGGGCGAACACCACTCCCTCCGCCAGCGAAAGATCGCGGAGGACGGGTTCGACTTGAGCCGTCGAATCCACAGCGAGGTCGGCCATGAAGACCCGTGCGCCGAACGGACCGGGATTGGGTGTGACGGCCCTCCCTTTCAGGAATCCCTTCTGGGCGAGGCCTCGAAGTCGCGCACGCACGCCATTCTCACTGATCCCTACATGATCGGCGATCTCCCGAGCAGGGACCTCAGGGTCGACGATCAATCGCCCCGCCCAGAAGCGTGCCTCTCCTCGGGGAGAAAGATAGCGGTAGATGGAAAAATCGAGCGGGTCCACGGATTTCTTCTCAACGGCCGGATGCGAGGACATCCCGCTAGTGGTTTAGATACGCTTCGTGACGAGTGTCTCCAGCGCGGCCAACCCCCCAGGCAGCCGGACTAGCCCCCTTTCGTTACGGTGGCACTGGCTGACTTGCTGCGCCAGTGACCTAACCCGTTGCCGGAGGATCGTACGGAGAAGGAGGACTGCGATCGACGTGGCAGAGGAGGGTCCTACGTTCCTTGAGGAAGATGCGCTGGTATCGCTGCCAGCGTCGTGTCCGCCTGTGCGTCGGCCCTGGGTCTCTGCTCCCATGCAGGCCCAACGGCCATTGAAGAAGGCGCAGGGTTCGTCGGTCGGCGCGCTTCTCCTCGACTAATCTGTCGCTGCGCCCAGATGTAGAGGCGTTGAGTAGCGCTGCGCCTCACCGGGACGTCCCGGTAGCTCCTGGCCGCAGGCCCGCGAGCACTTTCCTCCAGGCACTGCAACAGCGTGAATTCGGCGAACCCGCTTCGAACCTCAGTCTTGTACTTCACCAGCAGTGCTTCGGGCCCTGTCCGCATCATCTTGATCTCCCGGGTTGTCTCCCTAAGGTTCAGAAGTCGCTCGAGAGAGTAAAGCCCGCCCGAACTCGGGGAGCCGAATACAGTCAAAGGGAGCCGTACGCTATCCTTTTCCACGCGACACTGGGAGAAATCGGAAGTTTGCGAGTCGACCTCTTTCCTTCTCAGGGGCGATGCCGAAGGGCTGTGAAAGAGGCGATTGTGACGCGAGGGGGCGAGGAGATCGGCGTGGGTCTATCGCGATTCACCCTGGCCGTCCGCTTGGGGTGTTGCCACGCTGCGACACCCCTCCGTACGGGGATCCGGGGGAGTTGTGGGGGTCGAGCGAACATGTTCTCGACGGTCGCCTACGACTCCCCTTGGGTGAGAATGGACCCGCCCGAACGCGAGGAGGGATCAGCCGGCGGAATCGGGGAGGCTCAATCGATCGGTTTCGATTGGAAGGTTTTGAGCCGTTGGACGGTCTCTTCGTAGAGCGCACGGTTTCTTTGAGGGTCGATGCCCATCGCGGACCAAAAGTCCCAACGGTTCAAGGCAAAGCACCTGACCTCCGTCGTTGCCCGCACGTCAGCGGTCCGGGGTTCGTCGACCAAAAGGGCCGATTCTCCGAAGAATTGTCCGACGGATAAGGAAGCAATCCTGTCTCCCGACCGCCGTACCTCGACGCCCCCCGCCCGGATGAGATAGAGTCCGGGGCCTTTGTCCCCTTCTTTGACGATCGTCTCGCCGGACCGGAACATCCGTTCGTCCCCCGTCGCCGCCACTTTTTTCAGTTGCTCCTGGGTCAGTCCGGACAGTAACGGAACTCCTTCGAGCATGGCGGCTTGCCGAGAGACTGCGTCTTGGTTCGCCATGGGTAACCTGGGCCACCTCGAAGTGGGGCTTATCTTCACCCTCGAGGCGTGTGGGGTCGGGTTCGATGGCCGTGATGGATCATCGTCGTTGGGACTCCGCCTCCTCGATCACTCGGGTCAACCCTTCCCCCACCCGACGATAGCCCTCAACATCCGGATGCAATCCATCCGACGTGCTGATCAACCGGTTTCGGTTCCGGGGGTCGGATAGCATTCCGTGGGTATCGCAAAACGCACATCCTAGCTCGCGGGTGGTCGTCCGTATCCATTCATTCAGTTGCTCAACGGCATTGGCCTCGCGAGGGGACATCCGATTGTAGGGCAGGATGGTCGCGCCGATCACGCGAATACCGCTTCGCTGACTCTCTTCATACATGGCCATCAGATTGGTCTTCACCGATTCCTGGCTCCCACCTCGAAAGACGTCGTTTACACCCGCCAGGATCACGACGTAGTCAGGGGTTCGCGGGAGCACATCGCGTGCGAAGCGGAGACGGATTTCGTACGAATCCTGTCCGTTGATCCCGCAGTTGATGACCTGCCAGTTCGGGTGAGCCTCCATCATCCAGAAGGCATACTGGCTCCTTCGATCGCCCCATCCGTCCGGTGGGGCTTCGAGCGGTGAAAGGAATCCCGGCGTGCCCGCTGTGGTCGAGTCGCCAAGTCCGACGATCTTCAGGGTGCGATCATCCATCCTGCGCGGGCATCCCGAGGGCCATCATATCGGATTCGATGAGAAATCCGGCACACCACGGCTCACCTCCCTCACCGAGGCGTGTTTCGGCTTTTTCCAAGAATGAACTTCGGCCCCCCCGCAGCTCCCTTCCCCCGCAGGCCGTCGAACAAGACCACACCGTGCCGATGGTCTGCTCGGCCGCCCCAACAGCCTTCGATGTAGCGACCCATGTATCCCGGTTCAACTCCGAACCCTAGACGAGCGCTCGAGAGCGTGGTTCCGTCGTCCATATCGGTAGCCATCGACAGACCGGGACCTTGCCGGGCTCCGTACTATGCACTGGAAACCAAGTTGCTACGACCTATCGCCGCGGCTTTTAACCTGGGCCATAATCCTCGGAGACGGGCACAAGCTGCCCGGACAAGCCATGAGCGCAGCGTATGCAGTGAGGTCGGCCGCGAGTATCGTACTCTTGATCATAGGAGTGCTCTTGCTGGTGTTCGCCGCTGTCGACTTCCTAACCGGATTTGGACTGCTCTACTGTCTGGTCCTGCTCGTGCTGGGAATCGTGTTCCTGGCTCTTTCGGGCAGAGTGTATGAACCCCGCGAACGGACGTCGACGCCAACCCTTTCTCTTATCTTGAAGGGCTTGCTTCGACGCACGATGGCGTCAGAAACGGTTCTAGTCACCGGCGCCACGGGACTCGTGGGGTCACAGGTAGTTCGCGAGCTTTCCCAGAACGGGCACGTCGTGAGGGCAGTCGTCCGCCGTCCGGAGTCAGTTTCTTCCCTCCAAGGAGATCGAATCGAGCCGGTCCTTGGGGACCTCGCGGTCAAGGGAGACTGGACAGCGTCGCTCTCTGACATCACGGCCGTGGTGGAGGCGACTCAGGTTAGGGTTCCCGGCCGACTGACGCTTTCGAAGGCCCGGGCCGCTGCGAAGGAGAGGCAGAAAATGACGGGATTGCTGCTGAACTCCCTTCGATCCCGATCGGTTGCGCTGAGGGCCTACATTTCGCTGAGCGGCCTCGAAGACTACGCCGCCCACGGGGATTCGTGGTTCGACGAATCGTCCCCCATCGCGACCACTCCTCATGGTTTCGCGCATATCGGGCTCGCCGCGCGACCTGTGCTCCAGGCGGCTCGATCCGAATGGAACCTTCCTCTGGTCACGCTCCGCATGGGACTCATATACGGGAACGGGGGATGGTTCCCATCCTTCGTCGAGCGCGCGCGGGCGGGTCGGGGTGCTATCATCGGCCCGGGGACGAACTACAATTCACTCGTCAGCGCAGCCGACGTGGCGCAGGCTATCCGGCTCGCCGTCGAGAAGGCTCCCGTGGGAAAGGAGATCATCGTGGCCGACGATGAGCCCGTCCAGCAATCCGAATGGCTGCGCTCCCTCTCGGAAATCGTCAACCAGCCTCCGCCGCGGCGACACGTTCCGCCGTGGCTCGCGTCGCTGGTCGCGGGACAGATCAACGTGGAAACCTTTGCCAACTCGAAGAGGCCTAGGAATCGACAAATGAAGGAGCTGCTCGGTGTGAAGCTCTCCTACCCTAGATTCCGGGAGGGCTTCCAAGCGACGGTGGATTCCCTTCCTGCCGGCGCCAAGAGATAAGGGACGAAACTGTCGGAACCCTCGAGGGCTCCTCCCACGAGAGAGGAACGTGATGGCGTCAAAGAGCTTCAACAAGGTTTATTGCGGTGAGTTCCCACGCGGGTCCCGATGACGGAGTCTGACCTCCCTCGCACGAGCGAATTGAACCGACGGCTGAGCATCATGGGCGTGGCGGCGTACTGCAGGGTTTCGGGACGCGAGACGGGAGGGGCCTACTCCGTGATGGAGCACATCTTCGCCCCGGGTACCGGCCCCGCCTTCCTACACATGCACCCAGCTCAGGAAACCGTGATGATCCGCGACGGAACCTTTGAAACGTACTCCCGAGGAGCCTCGGGGAAGGAGACAAAACGCTTGGGTCCGGGCGAGATCCACCATATCCCTTCCAAGATTCCCCACGGGTTGAAGAATGTGGGCGAGACCGAGGGTCGTGCGTTTATCGTGTTCCATCCCGCGGATCTACAAGAGAGGTTCTTCATCGACTTCGATGAGCTTGCAGGCAAATCCAAGGGGCCGCCAGACCCCACCGAGATGGAGGAGCTTTTCGCACGACACGGTCTCGTTCTGTTGGAGCGCCCCCCGCCCCCTTGAATCTCACTTCAGGGCCCAGAAAGCGGGGCCCGCGCCGATATGCCGGACCGGCAACCCAGTCCTTCCAAGCCCAGAGGCGCCACTGGTCGGCCGATGGGGTCCTACGTCTGTATCGCAGGGGAATCCGATCGATTTGAGGCGAACGGAAGAAATCGCTCTCCCCGGGGCCAAGGTCCGCCTAGGTAGACCTCAATCGAAGGAGCTGTCTTGGCCCATTCGAATCACCGTCTCGCCGCACTTGGGGCACTTCACTAGGCGCCAATCCGGGTCCACGGGGAACGTCGCTTGGCACTGAGGACACTGAGCATGGCGCTCGGGGGTGTTCACTCGCTGCCTCCGGGCGCGCCATAGGTAGCTCGAGTAATTCCCTTAGCGCTTCGTTCCCTAATGGACTCATGCGCGTCCCAGGCTCCTCGGCGCGTCCTACGACAAGAGTATCTATACTCCGAGGAGGTCGATGCGAGGGCGCCGACATTCGCGGGCCGGCGTCAGGGGTTTTCCGTGAGTAATGTGGCTCGAAAACGAGGCACTTCCTCGTCGAGTTCGTCCTCCCACATCGACGGGATGCGGAAGCGCATCGCCGCCGGTTGGTCCCCGCCGGTGGCACATCTGGTGGGATTCCGCCTCGAGGACATCGGGAAAGGGCGTGCAACCATTCGGATCGACGTAGGACAGCAACACGCCAATCCGATGGGAACACTCCATGGCGGAATCCTATGCGATATTGCGGATGCCGCGATGGGGATGGCCTACGTCACTCGCATCGCCCCCGAGGAATCGTTCACGACGATTGAACTCAAGATCAACTATCTTCGACCGGTATGGACCGGTCGACTCACGGCGCGGGGGCGGGTCATTCGGAAGGGGCGGACGATGGGCCTCCTCGAGTGTCGTGTTACCGATGACCAGCGGCGTCTGGTTGCCTTCGCCACGAGCACCTGCCTGACCCTGCCGGGGCAGCCCGGGACCAGCTTCGCCCGTCCACGCAGGAGTTAACCACCTTTCCCCCATCCGGAGCCAATGACCGAAGTCATCAGCGGCCTGCAGGCGATCTCCGTCCACATTCGCGATATCCAGAAGGCCCGAACGTTCTATCGAGAAGTTCTTGGGTTGAAAGAGGTCAGTTTCGACGGAGCGGCTAACCGCGCCGTGTTTGCCATTCCTGGGATTCCGTCACGACTAACCATGCATATCATGGCCCCCGAAGAGGGAGGCCGGGAACCCGGAACTGTCTCGGGCGTGTCTTTTCGAAGCACCGACCCAGCGGCAGCCTGCGAAGAGATTACGCGACGAGGTGGAGTGGTGACCGTCGAACCCCGGAACGTTGAAGCCGGGGGAACCACGTTCGTCCGCGCAGTATTCGCCGACCCCGACGGGAACGAGTTCGTCCTCTCGAACCGACAGGACTAGGCCGCCGTTCGACCGCCGCAGGTTGGGGTCCCCTTCGGGCCACGGCCGGCGCGGGAGCGTGCGTTCCTCCCGGCCCTCATCCGTCCCTAGAGCGATTGACCGGGTCCCAGCAAGATCCCTCGGGCGGCACGAGGGTCCTTTGACGGGCCGGGGGATGCGTTGTTATACGTATTGGCTGGGACAGCTTCGCAAAGTATTGAAATACTACAACAAGGGAGACTGTTATCGCTCGACTATCGAGAGGGCCCGTATTAATGCGTATCCCTGTGATCTCCAAAGTAGTGGTCATTGTCGTCCTGCTCCTCCTGACCGGATTCACCGTCCCGCTCCTTGTGGGACCCAGATCCAACGCTCCGAATCCCTCCCCTCTTGGCCAGCGTTCGAATCCCGCCGTCATCAATCCCTCTGCCGGCTGGGCGGGAATCTCCTACAATCAGACCTGCGGCGCGTGCGTCCTGGCCGACGTGCAACTCGCCAGCAGTGCCGAAGACGTCCTTGAGATGGTCAACGGATCGTATGCCATATGGGCGCCCTCGGGCACCGTAATCACGTCAGGTACGCTCGACTCTCTCTTCGGCACCGGTAGCGATATTCTTGCGGACCCTCAGGTGCGATTCGATACCACATCCCAGCGATGGTTCATCTCC
>JBAUTP010000260.1:0-12270 GCA_049582265.1 Thermoplasmata archaeon | reverse complement strand
GTACCGAGCGCAGCCCCCGGCGGTGGGACCTGGGGCGGCGCTCTCGCTCAGGGGACGACGTGGGTCAGGCGGAGCAACGCGGCGCGGCCCAGGGCGAATTCGACTTCGTCCGGCGTCAGCAGCTGATGCCGTACCAGTAGCTCCTTGACCGGAACCCCCGTCCGCTCCGCCTCGTGCATGATCTCGGCGACCTTGAGGTAGCCCAGCTTGGGCGTCAGGACCGTGGCGAGGGCGGTCGATGTCAGAAGATACTGCTCCAGGAGCTCGGGGTGAGCCGAAATCCCCTCGAGGCACGTCCGAGCGAACACGGGAAGGTAGTTGGTGAGGATCTCGCACGAGAAGAGTACCTCGTACGCCGCGAGTGGCATCATCACGTTGATCTCGAGCTGGCCGGCGTGCACCGCGAGCGACGTGGCGAGGTCCGCCCCCATGATGTGGAAGGCGATCATGTTGAGGCACTCGGCGGCCGACGGGTTCACCTTCGCCGGCATGATGGAGGAGCCGGGCTGGATCTCGGGCAGTCGGATCTCATCGAGCCCCGTGGCCGGACCGCTCGACATGAGTCGAAGGTCGTTCGCGATGCGTGCGAGCTCGAGCGCGAGATTGCGTAGCCAGGCCGAGGCCGCTGCGAGGGGCCAGCGACTTTGCATGGTCTCGAACGCGTTGCGCGCCGGGACAAGAGGGAGGCCGGTCAGGCCCGCCAGCTCACGAACGGCTGCCGATCGGAACCCCGGAGGTGTATTGATCCCGCTTCCGACGGCACTTCCGCCCAGAGGGACCTCGGCGAGGGCATGTTCTACGACGGGCAAGGTCTCCACGAGGTGGTTAAGGGTGGCCGCGTAGCCCCCCAGCTCCGCCCCCAGCGTCACCGGCATCGCGTCCTTGAGATGCGTCCGTCCCGCCTTCGGAAGTTCCGCGAACTCGTTGGCCTTGTGGTCGAGGCTCGTCGCAACTGCAGCCACCGCACTTCTCGTTGCCTGGAGGGCGAACAACACCGCGACCTGTGCGGCCGTGGGAAACGTGTCGTTCGTCGACTGGCTACGATTGACCTGGTCGTTGGGACTGAGCTCGCCGTAGGCGCCCTTTGGCCGGCCCAGGAGCTCGAGGGCCCGATTGGCGATGACCTCGTTCATGTTCATGTTGAAACTCGTGCCCGCACCGGCCTGGAAGACATCGACCACGATCTGTCCGTTCCAGCGACCCTCGGCCACTTCGCGGGCAGCGGCCTCGATCGCCTGAGCGCGCGGCACATCGAGGGTCCCCAGTGACGCGTTCGCTCGGGCGCAGCCCGCTTTGAGAAGGGCATACGCACGGATCAAATGGTGGGAAGCGCGGAGTCCGCTGACCGGAAAGTTCTCCTTCGCACGTAGGGTCTGAATCCCGTAGTACGTATCATCGGGGAGCTCGCGCTTTCCGAGTGAATCCTCCTCGACACGCACGCCCGGCATCGGCGGTCCAGCGAAGGCAGCGGGAAAACCCTTTAGGTGGGAACCCACTAGAACGCTCGGTCGGCGAGAATCCCGCGCCACAACGGGACGCCGCGGAAGCACGCTTGGTCGCTCCGTTCCTATTGACCATCGACATCCTCTCGACAGCGCTGTTCCTCTTACTTCCGGCCGGCCTCTGGCTGTTCCTGTACCTCGCGGCTTGGGAACACGAGAGCTGGACCCGCGGGATCGGATTTGGCCGTGGCACGTTTTGGCTGCTGCTGCCGGGGAGCTTGTTCGGCACGCTCGGGAACCTTCCGTTCTTTCCCTGGCATGGGAACATGCTCGCGATCAACATCGGGGGAGGTCTCATTCCCGTCGCCCTCTCCGTGGTGTTCTTGCTCCGTGTGCTCGATTTCCCACCGCGAAGCGTTGCGGTCCTCTTGGGAGTGCTCGGAGCCGAATCGTTTCTCATGCTGGTCTTCGTCGAAGGTTGGCCAGACACCGGCGGAGTCAATGGCGTGCTCTATGGGATTCTTCCCATCACATGGCCGGGAGTTTCGACGAGCCTACTCACCGGGCTCCTCATCCTCGGTCTTCCTTCGGCGGTGATGGCGGTCTACTACCGCCTCGGGCCCGATTCCGCACGTACGACCGGCCTACGGATGGCTCTCACCCTGGGTCTCACATCGGGTGTCCTGGCCGCGACGTTCGGCACGACGATCGCCACCCCCCTCATGGGGATCAGCTCGGCATTCCCGGGGTATCTTCTCATCCCCATAGCGGCCGGGGTCATCGCGTCGATTCTGGCCGTGGGGGTCGGCAAATGGCCGAGCGCGTGTGCCCTTCCGCTGGCCTACGCCACCACGACGTTCGGCGTGCTCATCGGAGCGGATGTGCTTCGTCAACCTCCGCTGTACGGCGGGACGAGCGCAGCCCTCTATGCCATCGGCGGTGCTGGGGTTCTTGACCTCCTCTACCTGAGTGGCCTTCTCGCCGCCGCGGTTGCCTATCTCTCGCTCCGACGCTCGCAGACCGAGCCTCGGGAGAGCGGGTCCCCTCGACCGACACCGACCGGCGAGGCGTCCCCTCTCCTGTTCCTTCGCTGGGCGTGGCGGTGCGGCGTCGAAGGGCAGCTCCGGGAGTCGGTTCGCTACTCGCTCGCAGCGGCGACCGCGGCCGCCTACCAGGCACGGCGTCTCGGTGGGCTCCCCACGCCCTTGAATGGGGATCCGTGGACGGACCTCTCCGTTCCGAACTGGCTGCGGACCGACTACGCGAACCTGCAGGCGCTCGCCGCTCAGTCGGAGCTCGACCCTCGCGACGGGCTACGAGCATGGTTAACGTCCCGCTGGCTCGTCCGCGCGGCGCTCGCGCTCGAAACCTCCAGGTTCGCACGGTGGACCACGCGTACGTTCGCGTTCGTGATCGACCTTGCCGTTATTTCGGCCGCCGGTGCCGCGGCCACGGCCGCGCTCATCGTGGCCTCGACCGGGTCCGCGACCAGCCTCTTGGACGGCGTTCCCCTCAACGCCGCGGCGGTCGGCGTGACCGCCTTTGGGCTCCTCTACTTCGTCCTCTTCGAAGCGCTGGTCGGTCGGACCCCCGGTAAGGCGCTTCTCCACCTCGAGGTTCGGGCGAGAGAGCTTCGTCCTCTGGGTGCGCTGCCGGCGTTGGTCCGCAACCTCCCCAAGCTGGTGCCGCTCTTTGTCATCGGTCTCGGGGTGGCCGTCGTGATGGTCCTCGTGCTGAAAGGGGGCAACTATCTCGCGTCAGGTACCGGCGTCGATTCCGCCTTCTTGGCGGGGATCACGGCGTTGATCCTCGTGGCGGTGGTCCTGGTGGTGGTCGGGATCGTGGGCGCTATCAGCGTCCTGGTCATCGCACGGAGCCCGGAGCGCCAGCGTTTCGGCGACTATCTCGCCGGCAGCTGGGTCATCCGGGCGGCGCCGAGCTCGCCGGTTCCGGGATCGGGCCCGTCCGCATGAGCGCGATCGCGATCGAGGAAACGTTCGCTTCGCGTCCTTCCCGGTTCACGAGGCGTTCCGTATCGATCGTGATGGGACCCACTTCGACCTGTCCTTCCAAAAAGCGGTGACGAACCACCTCCACCACGTCGACCGCCTTTCCGATCACGTTCCCCCGCGCTTTCACGATGACCGGTCCAGCTCCCGAATTGAGCTGAGCCACCACCTGGAACACGTAGGCCATGGTCGGCTTGGTGCCGACGAACACCGTGGCCCGGATGGACGGCGAGGCTAGGGACTCATACTCCGCCATTGCCCATTCTACTCGCGGGGAACGTTTACTGTTTTCCCCCACCCGGCCCATGCCCCGTCGGCGCGCGGATAATCTTATGCGGCAACACTCGTACGCGGCGCGGGTCGTGCAGGGGTGGCCCAGCTTGGTCAAAGGCGCCAGGTTGAGGTCCTGGTCTCGTAGGAGTTCGTGAGTTCAAATCTCACCCCCTGCATTCCGAGCGCGAGAAGGAGTGCCCCATCACGGGAGGCGGGCCGGTATCCCCGCCCCTGTCCCGTCCGCGGGCCATTCGGAAGGGACATGAACCTCTTCGTGCCTACATCTGGTCGATGAGGGTGCGCCCATCGCCATCGGTGGTCGACCGGGTGCGCCTCCAGGCCGGGGTTTAATTCGCCCGACGATGGTCCGTGGCGTCGAGATGGGCATGTCAGCCGAACTCAAGACGTGCTCCGCATGCGGAGCGCAAGTGGCAGGCGACGTGGCGGTTTGCCCCGCCTGTGCCACCGTCTTCCCGCCGCCGTCGGCCAGCCCCCAAGAGACCGTAGCGCCGGAAGCCCCCCCGGCGGAGCCTACCCTCGCCCCACCGAGCGAGCCGACTCCCGCGCCCGAGCCCGCGAGGGATGCGCCGAGCCCGGTCACCGAGACGATGCGACGGCTCGCCCGCTTGAAGCAGTGGGGCGAAGCGGCCCGACCGCTGGGCGTGGAGCTTCCGACCATGCCCGTCTGGGCCGAAGAGATGGCCCGTAGCGGCGAAGAATCGGAAACGTGGATGGGCGTTCTCCGGGGGATCGAGCGACTCGCGCAGAAGCGTGTCGTCCACGCCCTCGAGACATGGGAAGAGCGTACCCGCGGTCGACTCGTGCGTCTCGCGGCCTACTCCGTCGAGGGTCGCATGGAACGCGAACAGATGGAGGACGCGCTCCACCAGGCGCGGGCCGGGGAAGTGACACAGGCACTGACCACGTTCCAACAAGTGGACCGCGTGATCGCGCTCAAGGAGCGGCATATCGACCAGGCACGGGACGAGCTCGAGCGGCTGGTCTCCCTGCTTCGGGACATGCAGGCACTCGGTTTCACTCCGCCCGATGATGCTCCCGCTGCCTCGGAGGAGCTCGAGCGGGAACTGAGGAGTGGGAGGCTCGCCTCCCTGAAGCAGCGGCTCCGCTCGCTCCGCCAGGAGGCACTCAATCGACTCAAGACCGAGCTGCCGAAGTTCGTCGCGCAGTACGGCGAGACCCTCGTACGGGAACGCGCCTCGGGAGTCTCCGTCGACCTCGAAGCGGGCGAACTCGCGCGTGGGAGCCGGGATTTCTCGGAGGGGAAGGTCGAGGAGTCTCTGCGTCGACTGCGCCTACTGTCCCAGGTCCATGGGAGCGCGTTCCCGCGAAGCCGTTCCGAACCCGCGACTGCCCCGCCTACAGAACTTTCTCGAACAGGTTGATGTCCTCGCGCCAAAAGTGGCGGTGGAGGACCCCGGCGTGAGCGAAACCGAGACGTCGGAACATGGCAGCGGCTTCCTCGAAGCGAGCGAGCGCATCGACCCAGACTTGAGGAACGTTGCTGTGCTTGGCCCATTCGACGGCGGCCAGGGTCAGTTGGGAACCGACCCCGCGCCGGCGATGTTCCGGGTCGACCGCCAAATGAACGAGCCGGCAGCTGCCGTGCTGGACCGCGCAGCCGATGGCGCCGATGAGTTTTCCCTCCCTCCGCGCGGCGAAGTACGTGACCCCCTCCATCCAGCTCGTGAACTCGAGCGCGGTGGGTTCCCAGGTCTTGAGTATCTCCGGCGAGAGTTCGCTCTTGAAAGGGTCCCAGACGCGCTTGTAGAGCGCACAGATCTCGGGGATGTCCTGGTGGGTCAGCCGCTCGACGGCGAGCCCGGGCTCCGGGGTCATCGCTTTCGGGGAGGAGGGTGAGGCGCGCTCATCCTTCCGTGCTACACTGCTCTGTTCCGCCACGCCTCGTGTTCCGGTGCGACCGCTGGACTACGAAGGCGAGGCCGGAAGATGAACCTTGCCCCTTTGGGCACGGCGGCCCGGTCACGGAGTGTGTCGCGACGGCGTGCGGGGGAACGGCGTCGTGTCCCGGATGTGCTCGCGTCGCAGCATCCAGCGAAGGACGCGCTCCACACCGATCCCGAAGCCGGCGTGCGGCACGTTCCCGTGCCGTCGGAGGTCGAGGTACCACGCGTACTCCTCGAGGTTCGCTCCGATTGCTTTGAGCCGTTCCATGAGATGATCGATGTTCGTCTCACGACAACTGGCGCCGACCATCTCGCCGTAGCCTTCGGGAGCGAGAAGGTCCGCGGCCTCGACGGTCTCCGCATCCTGCGGGGACCGGAGCATGTAGAACGCCTTGAGTCCGACCGGGAAATGGGTAACGAAGATGGGCTGGTGCGACTCCAGCGTTAGCGCGCGCTCCTCCGCGGTACCGAGGTCGCTCCCCCAGGAGACAGGGAATCCCGAAGCCCGGAGACGTTCGATGGCTTCGCGATAGGTGATTCGAGCGAAGGGCGGCTTCACGGCGAGGAGCTCTTGGGGATCCCTTCCCAATTGTCGAAGTTCCGCGTCGCAGCGTCGTGCGACGGATTCCACGGTCGTCGCGATCATCCGTTCCACGAACCCCAGAAGTTGGTGGAGATCACACCAGGCGAGCTCGACCTCGAGATGAGTGTACTCGGTGAGGTGGCGCGGGGTCCGGGACTTTTCCGCGCGGAAGGAGGGAGTGATCGCGTAGACGCGCTCGTGCGGCGCTAGGAGGGCTTCGAGGTACAGCTGAGCCGTCTGCCCGAGATAACCGGGGCGACCGAAATAGTCGAACTGGAAGGCCTCGGCGCCACCTTCCGCCGGATTCCCGGTGAGGATCGGAGGGGTGGTCTCAAGCACCTCTTCCTCCGCGAGGAACTCTCGGAACGCCCGAAGGAGCTCCGCCTTCACGCGGAACGTGGCGACGAAGTCCTGAGAGCGGATCACCAGATGTCGGTTATCGAGGCGGAACTCCTCCGTCTGGTCCTGGAAGATCGGGAACGGCGCTCCGGGGTCGATCACGCGGATGCGCGTCGCGCGTACTTCGCGTCCCCCCGGAGCGCGTGCGTCGGGTTTGACGACCCCTTCGATATCGACCAGCCCCTCGATCTGAACGTGTTCCGCAGCATCGAAGGTCGCGTCTCCCAAGGTATCGCGTTTGCCCGTGACCTGTACGATGCCGGTGCGATCCCGGAGCACGAGGAACAGGATACCGCCCGACGAGCGCGAACGTAACACCCAGCCGCGAAGGCGGACCGCCTGGTCAACGTGGTCGGCGTGGAAGACCTGCGCTACGTGCCCGACCGGCGGCGACTCGTCTACTGATACTCGCGCCACTTGTGGCCGCACTTCGTGCACTCAAATATGCGTGTCTCTGGCTCGTCCGCCCCGCGGGTCTGGCGAAGAACCCAGTAGGCGAGATTGTTCCCGCACTTCGGGCAGAGCTCCTCGGCCGTAGGGAGCGTCGGCCCCTTTCCTTCCTCGATGACGGCCATCGAGCGTCCCGTCGGGTTCGTTCGACCGACCTCGATCGATTTCCCGAACGGGACCTTCGTCCCACAGGCACCGCATCGCCACACCCCGGCGGGTTTATCCGGCCGCATCAGCCGCTTGCACTTGGGACAGAACATCGTTCCTTGTCGAAGCCGCTGGGGCGTATTTGAGGTTGGTTAGCGCGATTACGAGAGTAACATCGACGGCGGCGCGGCGCTGGAGGGCGGCGCATCGGGCGATGCCACGCTGAGCGGAAGAGGGGAGGGTTTCGCGGACGGTGACAAGACCTTACGCATGTGTTCGAGCCGGGCTTCCAGGTCCGTTTTCGAGCCGATGTCGTGGCGAAGATAGTATTCCCCCGTCACGTGCGCGAGCGCCGTCTCGACGCGGGCCCCGGCTTCCCAAATCGCACTCGCTTCACCGACCAGGGCCACGCCCCGTGACGACGAGAACCGGACGCGCCCCGGCCCTACGCCTTCCACGGGCCCATAGCGTACCGAGACGCCCGTTTCCTCGATCGCGGGTACGTCGAGCGTGACCTCGACGCCCCCCTTGGGGGTCGAGCCATACCCCGGAGGGACGAGGTACTTCACGACGGTGGCGCGGAGACGAAATCGTACCAGATTGGGGTCGACTCGGCCTACCGCTACTCCGTGAAGCAGCTCATCGAAATCGCCATCTTCGTAGAGCGTGAGCACGTTGATCCCCTCGGGGTCACCGAAGCGAGCGTTGAACTCCAAGAGTCGCGGACCCTGGGCGGTCTGCATGAACCCGCCGTAGAGGACCCCCCGATAGGTGATTCCCTCCGCGCGTAAGGCGTCGACCGCCTGGTGCAATACATCGAGCGCTTGGTCCCTTGCATCGCGGGAAAGGAAAGGCAACAAATGGTCGCGTTGGGAGTAGCCGCCCATGCCCCCGGTATTGCGACCCTTGTCGTGCTCGAGGGCCCGCTTGTAGTCCTGAACCAGGGGCATCGGGTAGATCCCCGAGTCCGTGACGAAGGCCATGAGACTGAACTCCTCCCCCTCGAGCTTCTCCTCGAGCACTGCGGACGCATCGGGATCCTGGGCAACGACCTGTTCCAGGTACGGTACCGCCTCGTCGACCGTGGTGAAATCGGCCCCTTGCACCCAGACGCCCTTGCCACTGGTAATCGACGCAGGCTTCACCACGAAGGGTTGGGGAAAGGTGGCGAGCACGGTCCGAACGTCGTCGCCATTGCGTACGACCTGGAAGCGGGGGCACGCCGCCACGCGATGACGATCCAAGAGCTCCCGGCAGAATCGCTTCGAGGTCTCGATCTGGGCGCCGGCGCGATCCGGCCCGACGACCGGGATGGAGGCGCCGCGAAGCGCATCGGCCACGCCCGCCGCGAGCGGTGCTTCGGGTCCGATGACCGCGTAATCGACGCGATGGGCCTTCGCCACCTGGACTAGGGTAGAGGGTGATGTGGGGTCCGCGAGCACGAAGTTGGACCCGAGGTGGGTGAGCCCGGGAGTTCGAGTGGCCGCCACGGCAATGACCGTGGCCGCTGCCTTCTGTAACGCAACGGCGATCGCGTGTTCACGAGCGCCGCCACCGACGAGAAGGACCCGCATGCCAACCTACGTTCCACGTCGCCCGGGATATAGCGGTGTTGCCGGTTCTTCGCGCGGGGCGGCCCGGCGCTTCCTCGGTTCCGCCACTGTTAAGAGGGCTTCTCCGGTGGGAGCGAGAATCACCATGGAGGTCCGTGCCGTCGAGCGGGAATCTGATGTCCTACGTCTCGAACTCCCGAGGGGAGAAGAGACGATCCTGATCCCTCTCGTCGAGGCGCTTCAAGCGGAAGAAAAGGTCGTGGAGGCACGCTATCTTCTTGGGCATCCCACGCTGGAGCGGCCCACCTTGTATCTCAAGACCAAGGGCGAGAAGCCCGCCGCGGTCCTGAAGCGCGTTCTCAAGGATCTCGCGGATGCCTACGGTGACGCGTTGCAAGACTTCGACAAAAAGGCCGAGAAGTTCAAGGCCTGATCCGGCCGACCCTCCCCATGTTGAAGGAATGCCAACAGCACGGCTATTTCCGAGGCGACGAGTGCCCGGTCTGCGGCCAGGCGGGACGTTTCTTACTCAACGACCGAGAGTTGGATCACCTCGGACGGGTCATGACCGGGATCCTCCGGCACTTCCCGGACAAGTATGGTCTCCAGATCGATGCCCAAGGATGGATCTCGCTCCCTGACCTGGTGAAGGGCATCGCCCAACATCACCGGGGCTACCACTGGCTGCGCCCTCACCACCTCATCGCGATCGCTCAAAGCGATGCCAAAGGTCGCTACGAGGTTCGCGGGGACCGCATCCGGGCGACGTACGGTCACACGGTCGAGGTCGCCCTCGATCTTCCGACCGAGAACATACCGGACCTCTTGTTCTTCCCCGTAACGAACGAAGAGAGCGCGATCGTTCTCGAGGTCGGGTTGAAACCTTCCGACCGCAAGAAGGTCCACCTGTCGCGGACGGCCGAGGATGCCAGGACCGCAGGGAGGGTTCGCACGCCGGAGCCGGTCATTCTCAGCATTGACGCTCATCAGGCCCGCGAGGACGGGCTGGTTATCATGCAAGCCGGAAAGACCGTGTTCCTCGTGGACCAGGTACCACCGAGGTACCTGCGACGGCACGAACCCGAGTCCTCCGCGTCGGTCTAGTCTATCCGGCGATCACGGTGTTGGCCTCGTAGGTCGTAACGACGAAGACCTTCACGGTCAATCCCGAGCCGACAGGATACACGTTCGAGAAAACGAAGTAGAAATTGTCCGTATACGGCGCGGAGAAGACGATCGGGCCGGAGTTGTGGGGCCCGCTCGACCATTGGGAGGTCGTCGGGAGATTTTCCGCGAAGAGCGTGAACTCGGAACTGTTGAACACCTGGACGGATACGTCGGTACCGAACGGCTCGACCACGGTGAAGTTGCCCTGCACGTAGTCCTCGCCGGTGATGGAGCCGTTGAGATAGCTAAAATTCCCCGGGGCGATCGTGTAGGTTCCGCGCGTGGTCAACGGGTCGGCGACCGAGGGGGGTCCCGTGAGCGCCGCCGACACCATCGCATAGGTCAGTCCCACCACGGCGGCGATCACGATCAAGATGCGGAGGGACTGGACGAAGCGAAATCGCGTCCCCTCGCGCTTCGTGAGGCCCGTCGCCCGGTTCTTTGCGACCAGTACGTCGTGGCCGCAGGTTGGACATTGGCTACCGGTGGGCGGGGCTGCCTCCCCGCAGTAGCTGCAGGTCCTCCACTCGGCCGATGGTTGCCCCACGGTCTCCTCTCCACGACGGGCGGGGGGGTTTTGCCCCCTTCGTATGAACGAACGCCGCCCGTGGTTCGAACGTCCTATTTCGGTGGACGCGGAGACTCGAGACGGACCATGACATTCTTCCGGCGCGTGTAGAGGTCGGTGATGCGGCGGCCTTGTTCGAAACCGATCCCGCTCTCCTTGAAACCACCGAAAGGGGTCTGAGGGAACGTATTGGGGGCCTCGTTCACAGCGACCATCCCGGCATCGAACTGCCGAGCCAATGTGTGCGCCGCGCTCAGGTCCTTCGTCCAGATCGCGGCGAAGAGTCCGTACCGTGTCCGGTTCGCGAGCTCGATGGCCTCCTCGGGTCGGTCGAAGGTCGCGACGGAGAGCACAGGCCCGAACACCTCCTCTTGGAACACGCGTGCCTCGGGCCGCACATCGGTCAAGATCGTGGGGTCGTGGAAGTTCCCCGCGGCCAGTTTGGGGTTCGTGGGCGTCCGGCCGCCCGTCAGCACCTTCGCTCCATCCTCCTTGGCACCCGCGACAAACCCCGACACCCGTTCTTGCTGATCTCGGGAGACCAGCGGGCCCATGTCCACCTCTTTCTCCGAACCCGGTCCGAGTCGAAGGCCCTCCGCGATGGTCTTCACCTTGTGGAGGAGTTCCTCCGCGATCGGCTGGGCGACCAGCAAACGGGAACCCGCCCAGCACATCTGGCCGGCGTTGCCGAAGATGCCGTAGCTGATCCCTTTCGCGGCGCGATCAAGATCGGCGTCGGTGAGAACGATCACCGGGCTCTTACCTCCGAGCTCCAGCGTGGTCGGTAGGAGTCGGCGTGCGGCCAGCTCCGCAATCCTTCGTCCCACCTCGAGGCTCCCGGTGAAAGAGACGGACCGGCAGCGGGGGTCGAGAACCAGGGCTTCTCCCACAACGCCCCCGTCCCCCACGATGACATTGAGGATCCCGTCCGGGATGCCGGCTTCATGGGCCAATTGCGCGAACCTGAGCGCGGTGAGCGGGGTCAAGCTCGCGGGTTTGAGGACCACCGCGTTGCCGGCGGCCAAGGCCGGGGCAACGGACCGGACCGATAGGAGCAGAGGGTAATTCCAGGGGGCCAGATGTACGGTTACTCCAAGCGGCTCACGGATCGTGTAATCGAGGCGACCTCCGGGCACGGGGATGGTCTCCCCCTCGATCTTGTCGGCGAGGCCCGCGACGTACTCGAGGGTTCGGACCACGTAGCCGATATCGCCTCGTGACTCGCGGAAGGGCTTTCCCATGTTCTCGGTCTCGAGTCGAGCCAGCTCGTTGGTGTTCGTCTCCACGAGCTGGGCGAGCTTCGTCAACGCTCGGACACGCCGGCTCCCATCATCCGAGGCCCAATCGGACGTCTCGAACGCACGTTGGGCGGTTTCCATGGCGAGTCGGGCATCCTCGGTGTCGCCCACGGCGACCGAGGCGAAGGGTAGGTTGGTGGCGGGGTTCAGAAGAGGTCGATGAACGCCCTGTCGTCCCGGCTGGGCCTGTCCTCCGATGAAGAGCTCAAAGGTGGGCGTGACCCCGGTAGCGGACATGGGCGTACGGCGGCCACGAAGGGAACCCCCTTAACCATTCTGGATTGCACCGTCGTAGGTCTCGATCAGTCGCAATCGGCGGATGGATTCCCGGTCCGTCCTCGCCCACGCAGCCACCCCATGAAGTGGTGTGGGGAGTCTTCCTTCGTTCGGGTCATGGTTACGTTCGTCGGCGGAATAACGGGTCCTCCCATCGCGACAGGTTGAACTGGGGCGTAG
>JBAUTP010000259.1:0-1675 GCA_049582265.1 Thermoplasmata archaeon | reverse complement strand
AGACTGGCTACTTCCTGATGGGTCAACCCATCAATCGGGGCGCCGTGTACGTGGGAAAGTACCTCGCCGCACTCTCCGCATCCATCGTAGCCGTGGTGGTCTACATCTTGATCGTCATGGGGAATGCGGTCTACTACCTCGGCTTCGGTGCATTCTCGGACCCTCTCCAGTTGTTAGAGGCGTTGGCCTTATCCTTCCTTTATCTCCTCGCCCTTCTTGGCTTCGTCTTCTTGTTTAGTTCCTTGTTCAAAACCAGTCTCTACGCGGTGCTTGTCGTGGCTGTGATGTTCCTATTCGGATTCTCGATCCTGCAGGGCGTGGTAACGGGTCTCGCGCACACCGAACCTTGGTTTCTGCTTTCGTACGCGGACGGCGTTATTGGCTATCCGTTGACCGGCGTTCTTCCCCACATCATGACGACCACGAACCCATTCGACCATCGAACCACGACCACCTACAATCCGACCTACCTCGAGGGGATCACCGTGATGCTTGGCTACTTCATCCTAACAACCCTGGGCGGTCTCCTCCTCTTCATGAAGGAAGAGTTCACGTGAAGCGATCCCGAAGGTAGCCGGCCGTCCCGGAACACGCGAGCTCGGCTACTTCCTTCCGCCTTCGGCCGCTCGATCTCGGGAGTTCTTCTTACCCCCTCCTTCGACCCAGGCTTGGATGGTGCGGCCCTGCATGGTGGTGGGGACCTCCTCTCCTAACCACGTGAGGAGGGTGGGGGCGACGTCCAAGATCGATTCTTGCGCCCCCGAGCCCGGAACGCCTCGGTTCACCATGTAAAAACCATCGAAAGAGTGGACTGCATCGTCGGGTCCCGTGTCGTTTTCTTCCAGGAACAACCGACCGTGCCCCACGGTTCCCGCCGACCGCCACCGGAGGCCACCGAAATATGCCATGAGGTCGGGCGCGTCGCCGCGGACCTCGTGGTACAGGTCGGCCGGAGCGTGGACCTGGGCTCCGAGGGAGTCCCCCGTGGGAAGAGTCACCAGTTGCAGTCGTTCCCGTATCTGGCGTGTCAGGTCGGGAAGCTCGCTGGGGGCGACCACGCCCTCGGGATCGCGTCCGCGAACGTTGAAGAAAAGTCGAGCGTAGTACCCACCCGCTCCCCAGACGCGTGTCCTTTTCCAATCCACATCGGCCTGTTCAAGGCGAGTCCCGGGGGTCGCTCCTCGGTTCTTGAGGGTCAGGAAACCTTCCTGCATAAGCCACTCGTTGATGCAGAAGCAGCCATCCATGGCCTGGCTCCCGTGATCCGATGCGATGAGAACGGAGACGTCGTCGCCGGTCAGATCGAGGAAAGCCGCGATCTCCCGGTCGAGCAGGGCGTAGTACTCATCCGCCACATTCCGAAACTCGGCGTTCTCATCGTACAACCGATGCGTTGGATCGAAGTACTTCCAGAAGGCGTGATGCAGGCGATCGGGTCCGATCTCATGAACCGTGAAGAGGTCCCACGGCTCCCGACGGTACAAGCGTCGCGCCACTTCGAAGCGACGCTCGGTCATGGCCGTGAGCTCGCGAGCGATGCGGTCGCGGTCCTCCGCTCGGAAGGTCACGTCGAAAAGATAGGGACCCGACGACGGCTGCAGTTCGGCCTGCAAGCTCGCGGGCCAAACCGCATCGGTGGCCGACGAGGGGGTCAGAAAGTCCGAGATGTAAACAC
>JBAUTP010000258.1:0-1975 GCA_049582265.1 Thermoplasmata archaeon | reverse complement strand
GTTCGAGGCGTTGGCGGCTCAAGGCCACCCTGCGAACCTCGTCGCCCGCGTCCTGACGCAGGACCTACCCGCCGCCATGGCGCAGGCGGAGCTCACCGATGAGCACCTGCCCCTCGACCCGCGACTGCTCAACGATCTTCTGGAAGCCTTGCGCCGGGGCGAATTCGCGAAGGAGGCCGTCCCCCGTGTCCTTGGCGAGCTATTGCGAGGACGACCTTCCGTGACCGAGGCCGCGCGTTCGGCCGGTCTCCTCGCGCTCTCCCCTGCGGAGCTCGAATCGATCGCCGAAGCACTCCTCGTCCGGAACGAACCCCTGGTCCGTGAGCGAGGGGAGGAAGCATTTCAGCCCCTCATGGGCGACCTCATGCGAGAAGTGCGCGGCCGGCGGGACGGCGAAGAGGTAGCGACAGTGCTTCGAAAGGTCCTCGGGCGGCACGTGCGTGGAATGACCCCAAACTCCTAACGGAGGGTCGAACGCTGCCCGGACTGACCCGCCCTCCAACGATCCGAGCGCTCGTTACCGACGTCGACGGGACCCTCACCGACGCCGAACGGCGGCTCGACCTCGAGGCCGCTACCCTCGTTCGCCGTATGGAACGCTCCGGGATCCGGGTGATCCTCGCCACCGGGAACGTTCTTCCGAGCGCCCTCGCGATCCATCGTTCCTTGGGGCTCTCTGGCCCCATCGTTGCGGAGAACGGAGGGCTCCTCTACCGTCGCGTCAACGACCATGAGAAAGTGACGGTCCTGGCCGACGTCCGCCTCGCTCGGAGGGCGTACCGTCGGATCCGCCGCGCCGGGATCCCAGCCCGTCGGCTCTTCACGGACCGGTGGAGGACGAGCGAGATCGCGCTCTATCCGACGGTCTCGGTACGCCGGCTCGCGGACTGCGTAAAGGGGCTCAACGTGCGGGTCGAGTCCACCGGGTTTGCCATCCACCTGATCGAGCGTACGGCAGGAAAGCTTCCGGCACTTCATCGTGCCCTCCGACCCCTGGGCCTCACGCTCGCGGACTGCCTCGTGGCCGGCGACGGGGACAACGATGTCGAGATGCTTCGAGCCGCCGGATGGGGCGTGAGCTTCCGAACGGCCAGCCCGGCGGCCCGCCGAGCGGCCGACTACGTAGCTCGTGCCCGATCGGCCCGCGGGTTCGTCGAAGCCGTTAAAGCCCTAAACCTTCCATTACATTCTCAGAAGGCCTGAGGGAGCTCGCGTGCTAGTAAGTACCTGTCAACGATGTGGCGCGCCCGCTTCGTTGCGATGCACCTACTGCGGTCGCACGTTGTGCCATCGTTGCCTTGACCAGGACGAACGGGTGTGCTCGGACTGCCTCGCATTCCAGCGTCAGCCGAAGAGCGCCGTCGGTAGTCGGCAACCGCCGTCACGACGGGTCTCTATCCCTTGAGCTACGTCAGTACGGGTACCCGGGCAGGACAAGCGGGGCCTTTCTCGCGCTCCGGGCGATCCAGAGCGTGAGAATCCCCACGACCCCGGCAAACGCCCCGAAACCCAGGACGGCCCAGCCAAAAGGTCCGAAGGAGGACGTGACACGAACCGGACCCAGTGAGAGCCCGCCGGCCCCGGCAAGACGATGGAGAACGATGTTTCCCACGACCCCCAAGCCCCATCCCAGGAAGATCAGGATCCCGCCCGCGAGAAAGAAACCCGCACGCTCGTCTCCTCCCGGGTCCATCGGGGGTACGGCGGGGGTCTCCTGGAGGTCCACCATGAGTGGGCGAACCGGTCACCTTCTATGAAGCTTACCTAGGGTGGCCGTCGAAACGGAAAGGTGCTGTCGTTCAACGTTTCCGGCCCTGCTCTCCCCGGCGCCGAGTGGGGGACTGAATATCCGCTCTTTCACCTTTCCATCGTGTGGACCTGCGCGTCCGCTGGACCGAAGAATTAGATATGTTTATATAGAATTTTATATGTATCACTGGATGAATTCCAGGAGGAACACGAACATGACGAAGGA
>JBAUTP010000257.1:0-3880 GCA_049582265.1 Thermoplasmata archaeon | reverse complement strand
CATCGACCTCGATCTGATGCTCGGCGGCGAATCGTCGATTCCCGTCCATGATGATCGCCAGGTGCCGGGGGACGGGCGCGCTCCGCACCTGAGCCAGGAGACGCTTCTCACTCGCCTCGCGCATCGCGTCGGCGATGGCCTGCGATAGGTACGGCGAAGAACCCCCTCCAGGTTCTCGACGGGAGCGTGCGGCCACGATTCATTCAGTCCCGCTGAGAGTTAAGACTTCGCGGACCGGTCTACCTTGCGAAGGAGGTTTTGAGAACGCGAGTCAGGAGCGACTCCCGGGGAAGGGACGCCCTGGTCGGGAGTTCCGGAGCGGAAGGAGGTCTTCCGTTCCTTCGAACCCGAGTCCCAGGCTCGACAGACCTAGATCCTAGACCACTAGACTACCAGGGCTTCCCGCGCGGACGTAGGGGCGGCCTCTCTTGAACCTTGCTGCGCTATCTATCGGAGCGACCGAAAAAAAAGTCCCGCCGGGTACTGCTCTACTAAGTGTGCAGCGCAACCGCTCTTCCCCCCGCGTGCCGGTGGAACCCACGATTTATCTACGACATGACCGAAAAGGAGGGAGGCGCGGGGGTACGACGATGAGTGCGTGGGGAGCTTGGTTTACGGCGTTGGTCCTGGCGGTGGGTGGCATTCTGGCGCTGGCGCATCTCGGGCTCAATATCGACGCGGTGATCAGTGGGTGGGTTCACGGTCTTGAGCACACCCTGGCCCGTCCGCTCTGACCCGGAAGGCTCGACCCGACCTAGCGCTTCGAACGCCGGGTCCGCTCGCGCGACATCCGGGACACGTCAGCGGGGCGTACAAGCCCCTCCGGGGTCACGAATCGGGTCACGTAGCGAGCCGGCGTGACGTCGAACGCGGGGTTACGGACAGCGCTCGACGCGGGAACCCCGACGCTCCGCCCCACGCCGCGGACTTCCTCCGCGGACCGTTCCTCGACGGGGATGTGATCTCCGGTTCGCCGATGCAGGTCGAAGGTGCTGAACGGAGCGGCCACGTAGAAGGGGACACCATTCTCGTACGCTACGACGGCTTTCTCATACGTTCCGATCTTGTTGGCGAAGTCGCCGTTACGCGCGATGCGATCGGCCCCGACGATGACGGCATCGACCTCCCCGCGGCGCATGAAGTAGCCTGCCGCGTTGTCCGCGATGACCGCGTGCGGTATCTTCTCCTGACCCAGTTCCCAGGCGGTCAGCCGAGACCCTTGTAGCAAAGGTCGAGTTTCGTCGACCCAGACGAACAGGGGGGCTCCTCGGTCGTGAGCGACGCGAAGTGGGGCCAGCGCAGTCCCCCACTCCACGGTCGCGAGGGCGCCGGCGTTGCAGTGCGTGAGAACGCGATGCCGCCGACGGAAGAGCGGGGCACCGACCTCACCGATCCGTCGGCACTCCTCCACGATGCGCGCGCGGTAGTCGTTCGCCTGCGCTTCTGGGTCGTCGCCGCGGGACCAGGCCGCGCGGACGGTCTCGATGCCGACGAAGAGGTCGTTCGCCGTCGGCCGTGTCGATGCGAGTAGCTTTGCGGCGCGATCCGGAGTGTACTTCGGGTCGCGGGAAGCGAGCGCCATCCCGTACGCCCCGGCCACGCCGATCGCGGGAGCCCCCCGCACGGCCATCGTGCGAATCGCGTCAGCGACCTGCTCGACGGTGGTCAACTTTCGTACGACGGTCCGCTGGGGGAGCCGGCGCTGGTCGAGGAGAGAGAGCGTCGAATGATCGTACCAGAGCGCGCGGACGGCCATGGGCCTTAGGCGTCAAACGTGTGGGCGAGGTCGAGCCAGGCGGCATCCACGCGATGGGGACTGGCGAGAACCTCGTCGAGCGAGCGACCTTGGACCTGCTCCCCGCGTAGGACGGCGACGGTGCCGAACTCCCCGGCCATGGCGAGGTCCACGGCCTTGGCGCCCAATCGCGTCGCGAGCAGGCGGTCGAACAGCGTGGGCGAACCTCCTCGTTGGATATGACCGATCTGGGCGCTGCGCGTCTCGAGCCCGAGTGCTTTTTGGATCCGCTCCGCGACCTCTGCCCCGACCTCGCGTTCTCGGAGGAGCTCGTGGCCGAACTCATCTTTCGCTCCCGCGCTTCCGCGCCGCGGTCCCAGGTCGACTCCCTCGGAGACGACGACCAGCGCGCAGCCGCGGAGTTCGACCGCACGCCGGACATGTCGGAACAAGTCTTCCTCGTCGTACTTTTCCTCCGGGACCAATGTGGCATCCGCCGCGCCAGCGAGACCTGTAGCGAGAGCGACCCAACCGGCCTCGCGACCCATCACTTCGAGCACGATGACGCGATGGTGGCTCGTCGCGGTGTCGCGCAATCGCTCCAGCGCGTCGACCGCGACGGTCGCCGCGGAATCGAACCCGAAGGTCCAGTCGGTGCCGCCCACGTCGTTGTCCATGGTCTTGGGAACTCCCACGACGGGGAAGCTCCGACGATGGAGTTCCCGCGCGGCCGTGAGCGTGTCGTCCCCTCCGATCGCGATGAGGCAATCGATCGCGTGAGCACGGAGGTTCGCGAGGACCCGCTCCGCTTCTTCCGGCTTCTTGAAGGGATTCGTGCGCGAGGTCCCGAGCATCGTTCCACCCCGGACGAGCGCATCGAAGAGTGCATCCCGTGGGAGCGGCTCGGTCAAGTTGTCCCGAACTCCCTTCCAACCGTCACGGAATCCGACGGTTTCGTGACCTTGGGCGTGAGCCCGGTACACCACCCCACGGATCGCCGCATTGAGACCCGGGCAGTCCCCACCCCCCGTGAGGACGCCGAATCTCACGCTCCGACCTCGAGGTATTCCCGTCGGGTGGTCGTTAGGAAGCGGTAGCCCGACTCGGTGATGACGACATCATCCTCGATGCGCACGCCCCCGTGGCCCGGGAGATAGATGCCCGGCTCGACGGTGACGACCATGCCGGCCTGGAGCGGTTGATCATTGTTCGGACTGAGCCCGATACCGCCGTCGTGGACGGCGAGCCCAAGGGCATGACCCAACCCGTGGTTGAATCGGCCCTTCCAGGGTGACGCATCGACCACCTTCTGAGCGGCCAGGTGAACCTCCTTCCCCGGGACACCCGCACGAAGTACCGCGAGTGCGGCCTCCTGGGCCTCGAAGACTTTCTCATGGACTTGCTTCAGCTCGTCATCCCGGGGACCGAATCGGAAGGATCGCGTGATGTCGGAACAGTACCGTCGGCTTAACGCCCCAAAGTCGCAGACCATGCTCATTCCGGGTTGGAGTCGAACTTCCTGAGGTTGGTAATGGGGCTCCGCGCTGTTCGCGCCGAACCCAACGATCGTGGAGAAACTGCGTCCGGACGCTCCATAGCGCATCATCCGATACTCGATCTCCGCCGCGAGTTCCATCTCGGTCATGCCGGTCTTGAGGAGCGAGGGAATGTCCGTGCCGGCGCGGGAGGCGACTTGAGCCGCACGCTCGATCCGTTCGATCTCACCGGCGTCCTTGATCATCCGGGTATCACGGAGCGCGTCACTGGCGTCGGTCCACTTGGCCTGAGGGAACATCTTCTGGAAGTTGCGGTACGTCTCGACGGTGAGCTCACGCTCGTTGAGTCCGATCGTTCCCCCTTCGGGGATGAGTTCGCGTAGGACCTTCTCACGGCTCTTGAGATCCGTAAAGACATGGATCTCCACGTGTGGGTCGTTCTTGGCGGATTGCCGTGCGCTCTCCGCTTCGAGAGCCGGGCTTAGAACGTGAAGGTCCCCCTCGGGGCCGGCGATGGCGACCGCGCCTTCGAACAACCCGCTCGCCACATCGAAGAGGTAGAAGAAACTCTGGTCGAGGTGCGGCTCGGTAGCGTTCGCGAGGACCACTCGATCTGGCGCGGGCGAGAGCTTCTCGAAGACCTTACGGA
>JBAUTP010000256.1:0-3776 GCA_049582265.1 Thermoplasmata archaeon | reverse complement strand
AGCCAACGTGCGTCGTACGAGGATGGGCGGTTTCCCACCGCGCCGTCAACCGGCCGGGACGTCTCCCGCCGCGTTTTGGGCATCCTCCGCTCCAGCCGCTCGTGACCGCGGCACTCCTTCGCTTCCGCCCGTTTTCTTCGTGATCCGAGGCACCTCTCAAAACCAAGGAGGTCGTGAAGATGGGTTCATCGGCCGTACCGCAACGCATATTACGCGCCGGCGAACGGCCTCGGTAGCGACCATGGCGAATCGCAGGAAGAGCCTCGCCCGGAAGGTACGCCTGTTTCGTGCCGTCCGGAGCAACCGACGAGTTCCCTCCTGGGTCATTCGCCGTACGAATCGCGCGGTCCAGCGTCACCCCAAGCGTCGTAGCTGGCGTCGTGGTCACTTGCAACTGTAGGGGAACGTCACATGGCCGAGCGTACGAATCGAAGCAAGGTCGAGGAGCTCGAGCGCGAGTACATTATTCCTCTCCGTGCCAGCAAGCACCAGCCTTCGCGGAAGCGTCGCGCCGGTCACGCCGTGAACACGATTCGGCGGTTCATCCAGCGGCACATGAAGAGCGACATGGAGAACGTCTGGATCGACCCTCGTCTCAACAAGTTCCTCTGGGAACATGGGGTTCAGCATATTCCGAGCCGCGTTCGCGTGAAGGCTATCCGGTTCGAGGACGGCCTCGTAGAAGTCGACCTCATGGACGCGGGCTGAACCCGCATCCGGGAGCTTTTCCGTTTGCCCGTCGGCCGCGCGGTGCTCGGGGGGAGCCCCTACTTGGGGGTCTACTTCCGGGTCAGTGAGCGCGGCGCGCTCGTCCCCCCTTCCATCCCGCCCGCGCTCGAACGTGACCTCGAGCGGTTGCTCGGCGTCTCCACGATCCGGACCACACTCGGCGACAGTGACATTCTCGGCGCTCTCGTCGCCATGAACTCGCGCGGCGCGCTCGTCGGGACGGGCATCGAGGAGACCGAGGAGCGGGCGGTGGAACAATTGGTGCCCGTTCACCGAATTGCCACTCGGCAGAACGCCCTCGGAAACAATGTGCTCGCCAACGATCACGGGGCGATCGTCCATCCCGAATTCTCGGACGAAGCGGTTCGACGGATCGGGCGCGCGTTAGAGGTCTCCGCCCAGCGAGGGACTGTCGCGGGTCTCGGGACCGTCGGAATGGCGGCCATCGCGACCAACAAGGGGGTAGTGGTTCATCCTCGGGCCACCGAGTCCGAGACTCAGCAGCTCTCGGAAGTGCTGGGTGTTCCGGTGCACCGGTCCACCGCCAACTTTGGGGTTCCGATCGTCGGAGCGTGTCTCGTCGCGAACTCCCGAGCGTTCATCGTGGGACGACCGACCACTCCGGTCGAATTCGTCCACTTGCAGGAAGGCCTCGGAATCTTCGACTAGAGCAGGGCTGGTTCGTCAGGTCCCGCGCTTGCGCCGTACGTAGCGGGTGGCATAGCCCGCGATCCGGTTGGCTAGTTTCTTGTAGGTCACGTGGGGCACGCCATCCACCATCACGGTGAGGTCCGTCAGTTCGAGCACTTTCTTCTTGTTCTCGGCAAAACTCCCGGTGAACTGTTCTGGGTAGTGCTTGACGAGTTCGGTCGCTACGCGTTTGATGTATGTCTGGCGAATGTTGCCCATTCGAACGCTGAGGACCCGGGCGCCGTTTATAACCGTTGCCGGACGGACGATGCTTCGGGAGACCACGAGCCCGACGTTTCCCGGGACCGGCGTGCGCTCGCGCCGATTCGAGGCAGTTTCCGCCGATTATAAGCGAAGAGACAAATAGCCCCCACCTCCTAGTTTATTGGCGTGGGCGAGCGAGAGAGCGTGGTGCCATGGCACTTCGCGCAGACGCGGAGGTAGTCGAGCGCCCGCAGGTTGACACCCGCCCCATGATCGAGTCTGAACCCGAGACGCCCGTCATTCCCCCTACCGAGGTGGACCGCTACGTTCTCGTCCTCGACCTCTCGAAGAGTATGCTGGCTCCACTCCCGGATCCTAACGGCGCCGGGTCGGACCGACAAAAGATCGAGGTCGCGCGTACGGCGGTCTATCGGATCCTCGAGAACGCGGAACGATCGTCGGCGTTCTTCGGACTTGTCACGTTCACCGAGGTGGTTCGCGTCGCTGTCGCTCTGACGGAGATCCGCCGCGAGAACCTTCCCTACATTGAGAGTTTGATCGGCGTCCTGACGCCCAGCGGGCGGTCGGCGATCTGGGATGCGATGGCGACCGGTGCCAACATGCTCCGGCTGGGAAACCAGGGGGTGCATGGCCATTTGGTCCTCGTGACCGACGGCTGGGACAATGCATCCGGACGCTACGAAGTGGTGCCCGAAGGAAAGGAACCCACGCCCGGTCGGACGGACCTCGTCCCGCACATGCTCCCAACGGGGTCGATCCTGACCCTGCGGGTCATCGGGATTGGCAGCGGGGACGAACGCGATAAGGGCGTGGACGCGCCCCGGATGAACGAGCTCCTAACTCAACTGCGTCGACGGGCGGCCGAAATCGGGGCTGCGAACGATTTCAGCTACCAAGAGGTAGTGACGGGCTCTCAGTTGTTTGCGCAAATGGTGGGAGCGTTCCTCGACGTGGATTACGAGACCATCGGGCGGCCGATCGACCAATTGCATCCGGAGGAGCTCGCACGGAATGCGGCGACGGCGGCCCGCGCGCTCAAATCCCCCACGGAACACGCCACGGTCCACCGTCTCAGCGGCCACTTCTCCTCGGCGGCGGGAAAAGAAGCGGTGTACTCGGAGGCTCCTGGACTCGAGGTCGACGTCATATCCGCACCGCAAGGAGTCCTTCCGAGCTACCTCAAAGAACGCTACGGACCGTTGGGGAGCGCCATCGAAGCCTACGTTCAAAAGGACTACACGACCGCGCTCGAGAGACTGGGCCGTTCGGGAAATCAGCTACCTCCCGTGACGCGACTGTACTGGGAAGCACGAACCCACTTCGCCATGGGCGAAGTTGTGGACGCCGCCCGTCTTCTGCTCCAGGCCTGGGAAGAGGCCGAGAAACTTCCTCCCGAGGCGAGAGGCCGGATCATTCGACGCCTCGCGCTTCTTCAGGCGCGCATGCAGGACGACCGGGAGACCGAGACGCTTGTGAAGTTCATTGATGAGACCGATGGAAAGCTCGAACGTAAGGATCCGGAACTCCGCGCTCGTCTGCAGGACCTGTTCACGCGTCTCATGGAGCTGAGAGGAACGTATCAACTCACGCGCATTGCCCCTCAAGCGGAGTCGGCCGACGCTGCGCAGAAACACGAGGCCGCGGTGGAACAAGTGTTCGGACTCTTGCAGGACACTCGGCTCGAGAATACCTCCCAAGAACCCGCCGTGGAGAACGCTCTTGACTTCATCGAGCTTTGCTTGGCGGAGCTCAAGTAGGGTCGATCATGCCCGAAAGCAAGCCCTCTAAACCCCGGACCCGTCGAGGTCCAGGAAAGAAAACTCCGAAACCGGCCGAGTCGGCCGATGCAGCGCGGATCGCCGTGGTCGGGATCCCTGCGTCGGGAAAGACGACGTACTTCCGCTTCCTCTCCGGGCATTTCGGCCTCAATCTACCTGTTACGTACGTTCCGAGCCGCGTCGATGCGCCGCCGCTCCCTCTCTACGGGGACCTGGCGAGCGACGTCGTGCTCGAGGAAACGACCTACGAAACGGCGGACCCAACGGACCCGGAAGGGAGTCTTGAGACCACCAGCCGGTACTACGTGACGCGCCCAATGGAGGATCGCACCCGACTGTGGATCGAGCTCGCGG
>JBAUTP010000255.1:0-5846 GCA_049582265.1 Thermoplasmata archaeon | reverse complement strand
TAACCAATACGACCCTGCAGATTGGCCAAGCCATCCTCTTCGAGGCGGGAATGGCGTTTTTGGGACTGAGCGATCCTAATGTCATCAGCTGGGGCCAGATGGTTAATCTCGGGGTTTATCATCTTGCGGATGCCTGGTGGCTGGTGTTCTTTCCAGGTGTAGCGCTCACCGCGCTGATCCTAGGATTCAACCTTATGGGAGACGGCATCGCGGCAATCTTTGGGCTCGAACGGCCCTCGATCGTCGGGGGTGCAACTGGATTTGGCCGCAGATGATCGAGATTCGTGATCTGACCTTGGAGTACGTTCGCTCGGGCCTTCCCCCGGTCCGTGCGATGGACCACGTCACGCTTACCATCCCCGACAACCAGATCCTGGGTCTCGTGGGCGAATCGGGGTGTGGCAAGACGTCGCTGGCCTTCTCACTCTTGCGAGCGATGCCCCCGAACGCGCGAATTGTCACGGGTCAAATCCTCTTCGAAGGAAGGGACCTGCTCACTCTGAGCGAACGGCGAATGCGCAACGTTCGCTGGACGAAGGTTGCCATGGTCTTCCAGAGCTCAATGAACGCGTTCTCGCCGGTCCATCGAGTGATCGACCAACTCGCCGCGGTGCACCGGGTGCACCTTGGCAGCGACAAGCGGGATGCGCGCAAGTCCGCGGAGAAAGCGCTCCTGAGTGTTGGAATACCTCCCGACCGGGTCCGATGCTATCCCCACGAGTTCTCAGGGGGGATGCGTCAGAGAGCAGCAATAGCCCTCGCCCTGCTCCTCGATCCTCAGGTGCTCATCGCCGACGAACCCACAACCGCACTCGATGTGATTGTGCAAGACCAGATTCTGAAGATGATCGAGGCTTGGCAACGTGAAAAGGGGCGAACCGTTATCTTCGTCTCTCACGACGTGGCCGTGGTCGCGGAGATGTGCCATAGAATCGCGGTGATGTACGCGGGGGAGCTCGTCGAGCTCGGGGCCAAGCAACAGGTGATCGAGCACCCCGAGCACCCCTATACAGACGCATTGTTGAAGTGTCTGCCCAAGGGTCGTCGGAATGAACGGTTACTGACCTTACCGGGGAGCCCACCGGACTTGAGCCAGCCGCACGAAGGATGCGCCTTCCAGCCGCGGTGCCCGGTGGCGTTTGACGAATGTGTAGTTACCCGACCGGATCTCTATGCGCTTGGAAATGGGCAGATGGCCCGATGCTTACTTCGTCGGACGGTGGCCGAGTGATGTCAGTTCCCGATCGCCCGATCGTTCGGCTCGAGGGCATTCGAAAATATTTCGCACAGTCGAGAGGGGTGTTCACCTCGATTATGGGGGTCTCCGGACGCTCGATCAAGGCGGTCGATGGTATCGACCTCCAAATCGGTCCGGGGGAGGTGGTGGCGTTGGTCGGCGAGAGCGGGAGCGGTAAGACCACTCTTGGTGAAATCGCAACGATGTTGATGCGCCCCTCGGGCGGGAAGATCTTCCTCCGAGACGTGGACATCGTCCGGCTCCATGCACGAAAACTCCGCCGGATGCGGCGCCATCTTCAGATCATTTTTCAGGACCCCTTCGAATCGCTCAACCCCCGGATGACCGTCTTCCGGACCCTCGCCGAACCACTCCAAGTGAACGAAAGGCTCTCGCGGACCCAGGTGTACCAACGAGTCGTGGCCATCCTCAATGAAGTCGGCCTGCGGCCCGCCGACGTTTACCTCTATCGCTTACCCAACGAACTCAGCGGCGGGCAACGTCAAAGGGTTGCCATCGCGCGTGCCCTGATTCTGCGGCCCGACTTCGTCGTCGCAGACGAGCCCGTCTCGATGCTAGACGTGTCCGTGGCCGCGGGCATACTCAATCTGATGCTCGAGCTGAGGGACAAACTCGGAACAGCGATCCTATTCATCACCCATGACCTCGGCGTCGCGGGGTATGTTGGAGACCGCATCGCGACGATGTATCGGGGGAAAATCGTTGAGTTGGGGGGGTCAGACGAGGTGCGGTCGGGCCCACTGCACCCGTACACCCAACAGCTGATCGCCGCCGTCCCGGTGGTCTCGACCGAATCGAAGCGTCCCCGGACGGAAGCCTCGCTCCAGGTCAGCGAGCGGGAGCAGGAAGCCGTTGGGTGCCAGTATCAATTCCGCTGCCCTTGGGTCATGGCGGTGTGTCGTCAGCAAGAGCCTCTTCTGGCAGAGGTTCAACCGGGGCACTCCGTCGCGTGTTTCAAGTACTCAGTCGCCGAGAATTGAAGTCCGAGTCGGGTTGATGACCCGCACTTGGGAACATGCCCCCCTGCGCCGCTTCCAGCGATCGCCCGGTCCCGTGCCTGGGCTGCTGGAATCAGTTCTTTCGGCCCCGCCGCGGGATTCTAGCGGGGACGTACGAACCGTCGTATCCCATCGCCTTCAGGGTTTCAGAGAAAAGACCGATAGCAGCCGACGTCTTCCACTCCCGTTGGGCCTCAATCACGAACACTTCGATGCTTTCACCGAGACTTACGTCGGCGTTGGTCACTGGCCGACCGTCCGGTCGGATGTAGCAGATCCGGTCGGGAGCGACGGCAGCCAGCCCGCCGTCACGGAATGCGACCATGTTTTCGTTCATGGACTTGACCGAGACCACGGTTCCGCCGTGGTGACCTACTCCCCGTACTCGAACCGTCCCGAAGGTGTAGCTGCCATCAGTTTCGTTGTGGATGCCGGTCACCGTCCCTCGCACAAGCTCGGTCCCGCCGGTCACCTCGAGAACTGTATGCAGGATATCAGCCCCTGACGTGGAAGCGTCACGGACGGCCGCGCCCACCTTTCGCGCAAGGGAAATGGTTCCGGGGACGGCGGAGTCCCTCACCTGCTTTCCAGACATGGGAAAGCAAGCGAGCCCGGCGAGCCATCCGAAGTACTCGAGAGTGTTGAGTGCGATCCGCTCCTCGAGAGCGAAATCCGCGGAAGCCACCGCAATTGACCTCCCCGTGTCGTCGGCGAGCGCGAATGGGGCGAACGGTACACCGTGGGCGTGCAGCAGGGTCTGTCCGAGCCGTGGGATCGATCGCCCGGCGCCGTCAGCATCGATGACGGCGAGGTTTCGGTCCAACGCAGTCGTCATGCTGGCAAGCATGTTGTACCCGCTCGTCTCGATTGGTAGGATGTAGCCGAACTTTCGCCCCACGCAGTCCTCGAGAGCGGTCAGCGCCGAGCGGGTTTCGGTCGACAGTGGGCGCTTCTGCATCGCGTCCGGAGATCCCATAGCGGCCGAACCGACCGCTGCGGCGCCGCTCGGTACGTCCTCGGGCGAAATGAGGCGGACCTTCTTCCGCCGCAGCACGCGGTCCGCGAGGGATCGAGCTGAGGTGTACGATCCACCGCCCCCGGTGCCGAGGATGGTTCCTCCGAGGGCGATATCAAGAAAGTCCCGGTACCTGAGTTCTTCCACAGCTCCCACCTAGTGTTCAGCCGGCTAGGGCCCCGCAGGCCTTGACTCGCACGCGCACCGCATTTCCAGGGAGATAAGAAATGGGAATCTCTTCAACATTTGCTATGCGTGACCGCCGAGGGTCCGCCCCGGCGGCCACCACTCGATTGATTGCGGTTTGTCGCACCCGAGCAAGGACCTCGGCCCTGGCGGTCGAACCGTAGGTTGTGATCGTATCTACGTCCGCTCCGATCCCGGCCGTGGCCACACCAATCGCATTGGCGACTTCGTAATTCACGGGCCTGATGATCCGCGAGGCGCCCTTGAGCTTCTCTCCGATGAGGACGCTGCCGCCACCGACAAGCACCACGGGCAAGGGCCCGGGAGAGGTGAGGACACGATCGATCCCGTCCTCGACCATAGCCTGCACCAATCGGTCCGTCGAGGTCAGCAGGCTCCGCGGGAGCGACGCGACCCGTCCGGGATCACCCAATGCGCACCGCTTCAGCGCGATCGCTACATCGGTGGTAGTCAGGGTCGAACCGCCGAAGGCGATAGCCTCTTCCGTCAATCGATACCCAACGCTGTCTGGTCCTATCGTCAGGGTCTTTCCCTGCCGAATCCGACTTCCACCGCCGAGGGCCAGGCTCAGCAGGTCCGGCATGCGGAAATTGGTTCGAACCCCGCCGATGGTCGCTGGGCGTGCAGATTCGAGCGGAAACCCTCCCTTCAACAAGCCGATGTCCGTGGAGGTCCCGCCCACGTCCGCGACGATGGCGTCGCGGACTCCGGCGACGAAGGCCGCTCCTCGGATGCTGTTGGTCGGGCCGGACGCGACCGTCAAAATCGGGTGGGCAAGCGCCGAGGGAACGTCCATAAGCGTCCCATCGTTCTGACCGAGGTAGAGACGGCAGCGCAGCCCTAGTCGTCGGGTCGCGCTGCGGAAGGCATTGACTGCGTGGCGCGAAACGCTGCGCAAGGAGGAGTTGAGGATAGTCGCATTCTCGCGTTCCAGAAGACCAATTGTCGCGACGTCGTGGCTTAGACTAATCGACGGTCGGTGGCGCATCCCCTTCGCGAGGATTCGACCGGCGTCGATCTCCTGTTGCGGTTGTACGGGGGAGAACACTGCCGTGATCGCGACCGCCGAAACTTCACCGTCGATGTCCGCGGCGATTCGCTCCAGCGCGCGTCGGTCGAGCTCCCCTGCGGTTCGGCCGTCAAACTCGTGGCCCCCGCCCAAAAGGAAGGTGCGAAACTTCACTGCGGCCGCTAGGTCGCGTGGCCAATCCGCGAACGGAGGGATGGCGTCGGCGACCGGGGAACCGATCCGCAGGACCGCTACTCGGTCCAGCCCCTTACGCTCGAGAATTGCGTTAATGCAGTGGGTGGTGCCGAGCATGCAGTATCGGATTCGGCGGCGATCCTCAGGGAATTTGTCCAGCACCAACTCGAGCGACCGTAGGATCCCAGAGGTGACATCCGTTGTCGTGGGCGACTTCGCCTTGGCCACGAGCCGATTCGAGCGGTCGAGAATGACGGAGTCGGTGTTGGTCCCCCCGACATCGATTCCGATCTTGAACGTGGCCATCCGATTCGATCCCTCCGGCCGTCGCTATTCGGCCCCGGCGTGGAACTGAGCGGGTCCCACGACCTCGAGTCCCCGCTTCGTCTTCCACTTGGGATGGCAGGGAATCGTCACGACGACTACGCGCAATCCGAACCGGAGCCCTTCGGTCGTGATGGGAATCCCGGACTCAGAGTCCAGGATTGAGATCAGGTCCGGCACTTGGGCGAGGACCTTCCCCTCCGTCTCGGCGATGACGTTTTCGTTTTGGAAGCTCACCGAAAGCTTGCGACCCGCGAACTGATCCATGCCTCGAAGCTGAACGGCCCCGCGGGCGAATCCTGTCTCGGAACGCCGCTCCAGGTCTACAATTTTCCCTCGGAACGCCTCGCGCCCGCGAGTCGCCCTGAGCACCGCCTTCACAGGGTCCTCTTTCGCTTCCCACGCTCCCTTGAGCCGCGTTCCAATGTCTCGGGCGAAGCTGATGGAGCCGGAGATGAGTGCCCGCTTTGCCTGCCATCCGCGGAGCGGGTAGAGGGCGATCATCGCAGACCCCCCCATGTCGATGGTGATGTGTCGGGCGAATCGTTCGGTCCATAGGTTCGTGGTCGTCTTCTGCAGCACCACCACGTTCCCTTTCTCGTCCGCCAGTGCCATGGGAGTCGCCGGATACCCATACAAGGTCGGCGACACCATCTGGATCTCGGGGAACGCCCGCCCCATCCCGTCCGCGTCCAGGAGCGGGATCCCCAGCTTCGCCGCCGTTCCGATCGGGATCGTGGAGTTCAGTCCCCCGGCCTCAATCGAATAGGTCGCATACGCCTTCTCACCAAGGAACTCCTCCAGGGCGAGGAACGCCCGAACCGCTTCCTCCCCGCTGGG
>JBAUTP010000254.1:0-3143 GCA_049582265.1 Thermoplasmata archaeon | reverse complement strand
CTGTTTGAAAATCATGTCGCAGGGCAATCGATCACACTCAAGGCCAACCCTACTTACTGGGGCGGCGAACCCTCAATCCAAACCATAATCATTGAAATCATTCCGTCGGTGGGAACGACGCTCGAGGATCTACAGCAGGGAAGCGTACAGTACGTGAACACATTCGATAACCCGGTAGACTTTTCCCAAGTCCCCCCACTAGTGGGGACTGATAACATCGAGATCTCACACCCGACCGGGGGTGTGATCACGACAGTCCTGTTCAATACGAACGCGACTCCCTTTAACAACCCGCTGGTCCGCGAAGCGTTTGCCTATGGCATCAACCGCACACAGCTCGCCGACAAGGCGTATTTCGACTACGCATCAGCGATGTATGGGTTCTACTTGACTGGACCGTGGTTCAACTCTAGCGCACAGATTCCATACGATCCCGCGAAGGCGGAGGCATTGCTCACGCAGGCCGGGTACGCGCCGGCTCCGAACGGAACTCGCATGACCATCGGATTGGACTACGCCCCGCTCTTCGGGATGGACGTGGAATCTACCATCTTGCAACAGCAATTGTCCGCGATCGGCGTGCACGTCATTCTTTGGTCAGCCGACTACGCGACGTGGTTCAATCAGGTCCAGGTTCTGGGAGACTACCAAATGGCGGTACGGGCATGTCAGATCGGGCCGGACCCGACCCTCTACTGGCAATGGCTGAACCCCGTGCACGAGGGCGAAAGCGGCTCGACCTACTTCAACAATACGACGATGGTGAATCTGTTCAACGCTGCGGCGATGATAACTAACTTTACCCAACGTCAGGCGGACTACAATGCGATCCAGGGGATCCTTGCGGCACAGGTACCGATCATCCCGCTGACGAATATCCAGGATGTGAACATGTGGAGATCCGACATGGTAACGGGTCTGGGACCTCAGATCGGGACGACCCGTTGGGACTTATCTCACGCGAGCCTTGTGGGAGGTTCTACGTCCTCGACGACCCCGCTTTCCACTTATGAGATTATCGCCATCGCGGGTGCAATCGTCATCGTCGCCGCCGTTCTTTCCGTTGTCTGGAACAATCGGCGTAAGAAGGAACGCGAGGCGAAGGACGCTGCGGAGGACATGAGTGCAGCCGGGACTGGCAGCGGATCCAGCGAGCCGCAGGTCGCGCCAAAGCCCCCGACTTGAGTCCCAAGGCGAACCCTTTCATCCCTCGGTAAGCCTTGGGCTGTGGCGAGGGTCGGATGCTGCGACGCTACCTGACGATTCGACTGCTTCAGATAATTCCGGTCCTCTTCGCGATTGTCACCATCAACTTTCTGATCATCCACCTCGTTCCGGGTGACCCCGCCGTCATTCTGGCCGGTCCCAACGCGAACCAACAGTATATCGACAGTATCCGTCAGCAGTTTGGGCTCAACAAGCCCATCATCGTTCAATATTTCATTTACATTTTCAACCTGCTTCAGGGAAACCTCGGCATCTCTGTGTTGTCGCGTCAGCCCGTAACCACGGTGGTGTTCCAGCGGGTCGGCGCCACTCTGCTTCTGATGCTTACCTCCTGGATGATCTCACTCGGTGTAGGGATCTACCTCGGAACCAGGGCCGGCCTGAAGAAGGGATCCGTCCTCGATAAGTCGCTGTCCATCGCGACTCTGACGATGTATTCGATTCCCGTGTTCTGGCTCGCCGTCATGCTCGTTTCGGTCTTCGCCATCCACTTTCAGTTACTACCGATCGCCGGGATGACCAACCCCGTGGACCCAGGGGTGGGGATCTATTATGGACTAGACGTCGCCGCGCACATGATTCTGCCCGTCACATGCATGGTGACGTTCTACATGCCTCAATTCTACCAACTCACTCGCGTATCGGTTGCTTCTACTTTGGAGGAGGATTTTCCCCGCACGCTGCGAGCGACGGGACTCGAGAAGACGGGGATCTACTCCCGATACATCCTGAAGAACGCCTCGCTGCCGGTGATTACGCTCGCGGGCCTTTGGCTCGGTTACGCCCTGACAGGGGCCGTCCTCATCGAGGTCGTTTTCGACTGGCCTGGCCTCGGGATATTGCTCTTCAACTCCGCTTTGGCCAGGGACTACCCCGTGCTTCTGGGAATCTTCATCATCGCATCCCTGATGGTCGTGATCGTGTCTCTAATCACCGACCTGGTCTGTGTATACCTCGACCCTCGGCTTCGGCTCGAGAAGGCGACGTTCTGAAGCGCCCCGCGGGCGTGAGCCGCCACGGGACGGCCGGCGCGGAAGTGGGGCTAGCGCTCCCCGGGCCAGGATCTCTTGAATTCGGCGAAGGTAGCCACTTCGAACGCCGAGAAATCCCCCGTTCCGATCATTGGAAGAATCCACTTGGCGATGATAATCCCATCCGCAGGTGAAACGAGACGCTCCGTAACCGTGCCGTCGAAGTTGCGGATCGTCGCGAGCGGCTGCCCCTCCGTTACCTCCTGCTCGAGTTCGACCAGCGAACTGAAGACACCCCCCCGAGTTGGGAACACGTGTACCACGTCGGGGAATGCACGATACTTTGGTAGCCGCTCAGGAGTACCCGAGAGCATTCCCAAGAACTTCATCGCGTTCCGGTAACCTTTGATCCCGGCGGCGAGCCCATCCTTCGTGTTGGGTCCGACTTCCGGAACCACGCTCGGCACACCCGCCTTCCAAAGCGCCGCCATCATCGTCGCAGTCCGGGCGCCTCGCTCAGTCGAGCGACCGACCCAATGCACGATTTTCTCGAGGAGAAGCGATTCGGTGAATCCCTTAAATGTGGTTTCCCACTGGTCAGGAGTGTCGTAGGTCGCGAGGATGTAAGGCGTCGGCATCAGACGGCCGGGCAATCCGTCGTGAACATTGATGACGTAATCGGCTTGTTCCACCATCAAGTCCATGAGAAAAGAAGCGACGTGCTGGGCCAGGGCGCCGTTGGCGAAACCCGGCCACGCTCGACTGTAATCAAAGCTATCGCTCGGGCTGTACCGGTACTTAATGTTGAACGCAGAGGTGGCAAGGACGGGGAACGCCACCAACTGACCCTTCACTTTTCGCGGATCGAGGGTGGCCACGAACTCAATCACGGACGCGGCCGCGAGGACCTCGTCGCCATGTTCACAGGCGGTGAGCCATAGGCAG
>JBAUTP010000253.1:0-5327 GCA_049582265.1 Thermoplasmata archaeon | reverse complement strand
TGCCGCTATAGCTCAGTTGGCAGAGCGGCTGATTTGTAATCAGCAGGTCGGGAGTTCAAACCTCTCTAGCGGCTTCACGATATGTGCGCCCTTTGGCATGCCTCGGTCCAGCGCTTGGAGAACCTTTAGGTCGGCAATAGGCCGGATCGCGCCGGGGACTCCCGCGAAAGTCGGAGGGCGTGATGGAACGTCGTGACGCGGGCACCGAGTGGCTCATTGTTGGCGCGGGCGCCGCCGGTAGCGCGATATCGTATTTCTTGGCTCGACGAGGCATCGCTACGCGAACGTTCGAACAGTTCCGACTCAACCATCCCTTCGGATCCTCCCACGGCAGAACGCGGATCCTTAGGACTACCTACTCGGAAGGTCCGGAGTACGTACCGTTGGTCCTCCGCGCGAGGACGCTCTGGAGGGAACTGGGTAGACAGTACCGTTCCCCGCTGTTCCTCCCCACGGGGACCCTGATCATCGGACGAGCGGGGGAGCGAATGGTCGAAGGGGCCCTGACGAGCGCTCGGACCTGGGGTCGGCCACACCGTGTACTTCGCCCCGAGGAGGTAAGTTCCCGATTTCCGGGATTCCTGCTCGACCCGGACGAGGTGGCTGTTTGGGATCCCGCCGGCGGGGTCCTGCGACCTGAGCGCGCCTTGCGAGCGTTCGTTGGGCTCGCCCGAGACCGCGGATCCAAATTCTCATGGGGAGAGACAGTCCATGCATGGACTGCGACGGAGGAAGGAGTTGAGGTCCGGACCTCGCGCAAGACGTACCGCGGGCGCGGTCTGATCTTGTCCCCGGGAGCCTGGCTGGGGGGACTGGCCCCTTCCCTCGATCTCCCCCTCACCATCGAGGGTCAGTCGGTCTTCTTTCTCCGGTCCGAGCCGGATCGTCGTGCCGTCTATCGCAGCATTCCCGCCTTTGTTTGGCAGCGTTCGACCCGAGGCTATTTCTACGGGACGCCGGACCTAGGCCATGGGCTCAAGGTAGCGAGCGATGCGGGGTTCGTGGTCCAGGATCCCGACCATGTCCCCCGAGGGTCCAGCGCAAGGGAGCGAAACCTGGTCACATCGTTCGCCCGCCGCCATCTCCCCGGGGCACTCGGTCGGATTGTCGAGGAGATGCGCTGTCTCTACACGAATACACCGGATCATCGATTTGTTCTTGATCACCACCCCGATCACAGGAACGTGATCGTGGTGAGCACTTGCTCCGGTCACGGATTCAAATTCATGCCGGCGGTCGGTGAGGCGGCAGCCCGCCTGGTCGAAACGGGGCACGTACCACCCGGATGGGAACCTTTCCGAATGCCGAGGGCCCTCCGGAAAGATCGAACCTCCCCCGGTCGGGCGCCCGACTGAAGGTTTTTGGTCCGAAGGTGATAGCCTCCGGAGGTCCCCCATGGTGCAGAAGGTAAGTGAGATAGTGGGAAGCTCGCCGGAAAGCTTTGCGCACGCCGCTCAGGATGCGGTCGCGACGGCCGCCAAGACGGTTCGCCACATCCGGTGGTTCCGCGTGACGGAGTTCGAGGGACAGGTGAAGGATCAGAAGATCGTCGAATACAAGGCGACGGTGAAGATCTACTTCGATCTCGAGTAGCCCTTAGGTGGGATCCGCGAGGAGCTCCTCGCTGACCGCTCGGACGTGGGGGCCGGGGTTCATTCCGGTGGTCACGTTGGAGACGCGTCCCTGAGGATCAATGACGAAGGTCACGCGCTTGGCGAGGCCGAACGCCCCGAGCACGCCGTAGAGTCGTGATACCGATTTCTCGTGATCGGCCACGAGCGGAAAGGGAAGATGGCACTCTTCGGCGAAGCGGTGCTGACCCGCTTCGTCGTCCACACTGACCCCGACGACGTCGGCCCCGCGGGCACGCAGGGAGGGGTAGAGATGGGCGAACTCGATCGACTCGCGGGTACAGCCGTAACTGCCAGCCTTGGGATAAAAGTACAGTACGACCGTTCGTCCACGCAGCGTCGAGAGATGTAGAGTCTTCCCTTCCGAGGTAAGCCCCTCGAAATCCGGAGCAACATCTCCGACCCCGATCATCCACCGAACGAGTCCGACCTGCTATTTAGCGAGCCGTGCCGTCAAGCCGCTCCCGAGGAGCGTGCGGAGGCTCGGAAGAGCCCGACAGGATCCGGTCCAACTGGTCCTGGGTCAAGGGTTCGCGGTCGGCGCTCGCAGCCCACTCCGCAAGACGATCCGGACCGGCCTCGGGAAGCAACACGCAGGCGACGGCAGAATCCTGGAGAAGAAACTGAAGAGCCGCTTGAGCCAAGGTTCGCTTTCGGCCTTCGGTCAAGAACTTGAACCGAAGTACAGGACGAAACGTCCGTTCGAGGTCTGTGACCGGAATGGGACCCCGTAACGCGAGTTCGGGTAGGGAGCGCTGCGTGAGGAGCTCGCCGCTCAATCGGCCCTGGTCGAACGGGTCGCGGATCAGCAATGGGAGGGTGATGGAACTCTCCCATGCTCGGTGGTCGACCAACGCCCCGGGCCGGAGAAGATTGGCCCGAATGAACGCGCCGAAGGCGCCCCGTCGGAGGGCTTCCCGGGCGTCGGACTCTCCGATGAGATCGCCGAAGTCAGCGCCCCAGCCACGGAGACGGTTTTCGCGGACCAGCCGATCGACCGAAGCAAGCGCAGTCTCCGCGGAATCCTTCTCATGTCGCCCCCAGGGGATCGAGAAAAAATCGATCGCTGGCGTCCCGAGCACTCGGAGGGCTGCCGTCGCGAACTCCGCGGGGCCCTCTACGTTTTCGGCTGCCGGCGGTTCTGGGAGGAGGGGCCTCGGGGCCGGACTTTCTTGCACCGGTGAGAGCACGATGAGGCCGTCATCTACGATCTCGGGAAAGCGAAGCCGGATCCGTTCCAGGGTCCCTAGCGGTTCCGGGGTCAGGGAGAGATCGAGAACTCGAAGGCCTAGGTCCCATGCTCTTCGGACGGTCGCCCTGCGAGTCTCCCAGTCCGAATACCCCTCAAGAGAAAGACCGAGTCGCGAAGGAAACGCGTGGAGGGCAAGAGGTTTCGTCATGCGCGGTGGTCAGGGTCACGCGAACGTGACGGAGTTGGCAAAGTACTTTCCGCCCATGTTCGTCGCCAGCCCAGTGGCTGGGCCATCCCCGGTATCGATACCTAGTAAGGGCAACTTGCCCTGGTCCCGGACGTACTTCGTCCACGAAGCGAGAACTCTCCGCCCAAATCCCTGACGTCGGAACGTCTCGATGGTTTCGACGGAACCCTCCTCGGCCACGGCATGCTCGCGGACCGTCCAGGCCCAGGAGACCGGTCGCTCGGCGTCAAAGGTGAGAAAGTGGCTTCCATGGCGTACAACTCCGGACGTATCCGTGGGAGGTTCGGTCATGAGGATGTAGTGAGACCTGAACCGAGCCGCGGGCGCCGTGCGACGAGATCCCAGAACCTGCCGCACGCGCTCGGGTGTCTCGAAGGCGGAGTCAGGCCCAATCATCTCGATTTGTCGCCGAACCTCTCCGGGGACATCGCGTCGGAAGTAGACCACATGACCCAGCGAATGGCGCAGTACCGTAACGCGCGGGACGTCCGGATTCTCCATCCACGGAAATGCGTAGAGATCGCCCTCCGCATCGATGCCGAACTCCAGCAGAGTGCGGATCCGGATGAGAACACGTGGGAGCACGAGCGAGTGGATGCGCGGGACCTCTTTAGCCGTCGATCTCAGTGCACCCACGCTTACAGCTTTAGGCGGACGTCGACTGCCCGTCCCGTGACTTTCTCGCGACCCGACCGCCGTGCCCTTTCGGAGCGCCATCGCCCCACCTCTCTCGACGAATGCGTAGGGAATTCCGAATCGATCCGCGCGCTCCGCGCGTGGGGTATGGCGTGGTCCCAGGGCGGACCTGCACCCCGGGCTCGGGCGGTCCTTCTGGAGGGGCCCCCGGGGGTCGGGAAGACCACGGCCGCCTACGCTCTCGCCCATGATTTCGGATGGACGGTGGTGGAGATGAACGCCTCCGACGCCCGAAATCAGGGAGCCATCGAACGGATCGCGGGCCGTGCGGCCCTCACCCAGACACTGGGCGATGCGGTCCAGTATCGATCCTACGAAGCGGGCGCACGCACGCTCATCGTGCTGGATGAGGCCGACTCCCTGACAGGTCGATCGTCGTCGACGGAGTCGACCAAACCCTCTCGAGGGACGTTCCGCGATTTCGTACGCAGCCGCTACGGCAGCCTGGCCTCTCTCGCGCAGGCCTGGGGATTGGGAAAGCCCGAAGGTCCGCCGGCGTTCCAGCGATGGGAGCAGGTGCCAGCCACCGGTGGCCGCGGGGCCCGGAGCCGATCACCCGCCGCCCAACATGACCTCGGAGAGTGGCGCGATGCGAGTCGCCCTGTCGACCTCACCGACCGGGGAGGGCTGCCCGCCATCCTGCATCTCATCTCGCGGACGCGTCAACCGCTCGTGCTGACCGTCAACGACTCCTCTCCGTACTCGAGACTTCCCCTCGAGGCGCGTCGCGCGCTGCTTCGCATTCGATTCGAACGCGCGGACGATGCAACGGTGGAGCGGCTCCTCCGAGCTGTCATCCTCAAGGAGCATCTCGCCGTCACTCGCGAAGCGCTGGAAGCGATCCGACGCCGAAGCCAGGGGGACCTCCGGGCGGCTCTCAATGACCTCGAGGCCATCGCACCGCTCCCCGCGGGCCCGCTCCAGGCTAAGGTCTTGGGACGTAGGGACCAGACAACGGATTTTTTCGACGTCACATCGGAGGTGCTCCGGAATCCGAGATTCTACCGGTCGGTGGAGATTCGCAACCGGTTGGACGCTCCCCCGGACGACCTGTTACCGTGGATCGAAGAAAACGTCCCTCGCACGTCCACGTCACCTCACGGCGTTGTCGCCGGGATCGATACCGTGGCGGCGTCGCAACGACTTTTATCGTTCGCCCGCCGCCGCCGAGTGTGGAGTCTGTGGAGCTACGCGTCCGAGCTCCTGACGGGCGGTGTGTCGTTGCGCGCGTCCGAGGTCTCGCGGCCGCGCGCCTCGGGGACGCTCGCCTTCCCGCAGTTTCTTGGGATCATGGGACAGACGCGTTACACTCGACCGCTCAGGCTGTCGATCGCGTCCAAGATCGGACGCACGTTTCATGTGTCAAGGTCGAAGGCCTCGAGCCAAGTGTATGGCGTGCTTGAGGGGTTATTCCTGACCTCCCCCCGACCCAAGGCACGCAGCGCTGTCGCTCGATTGCGCCGTGAATTCGCGGCCGAACTTGAATTAAGCCGAGAGGAAGTCGCCTTTCTGTTCGCCCAGCCCGTCGACTCCAAGGCCGTCGACGAGGTCCTATCCGTAC
>JBAUTP010000252.1:0-5810 GCA_049582265.1 Thermoplasmata archaeon | reverse complement strand
CTCCGGCGGTTCGTCCTTTTTCGCACGGCTCGATGTCGGAGGAGCTCCTTCGGCGAGGGACAGCTCGAACGACCGGCTTTCGCTACTACCACTTCCGTTCGTGAGAACGAACTGACGGGTGTCGATGTTCTCCTTGAGCGCCGCTTCCAGGTCGGAGCGGCTCACACCGCGCGCCTGCATGAGCGGGGTCTGGGGGGAGATGACGACCTTGAGCTCCTCCACGACGGTCCCGATCGCGGCCACGTCCGGTACGGTCGTGACCTCAACCTTGAGTGCGATCCGCTGGACCTCCGCACGGTCGGACCGCAGCTTCTTGTCGACGAAGATCGTCATCATCGGGGTCGAAGGGACACGACGGGCATCCACGAGCTCGATCAGTCGAGGGAGCCCGAGCGTCACGTTCATTTCCGCCACTCCCGCATAGTGGAACGTTCGCAACGTCATTTGCGTCCCTGGCTCGCCGATCGATTGGGCGGCGATGATCCCGACGGATTCGTGAGGGTCGACGAGTGCCTTTCGATAGCGGTCGGCGACAGCGTGCACGGCCCCATCGAATTCCCCCGAGGTGAGGCGGAGGCGTCCCAACTTTTCCTTGAGCAGAGCCACGAGGCTCGGAGGGAGCGTCACGTCGCGATCCTTCGCCGCCGCCTGGATGCGCTCGGCGAGGGATTCGGACCCTTTCTCCTCGACCATCGACCTACTCCCCCTGGAAGTCGGGCCCTTCTTCCGCGGTCCCGGCATCCTCGGCTTCTTCGTCCTCGTTCTCTTCTTCGAGCTGAGCTTCCGCGAGGAGGTCCATCTCCTCTTCCCCCACCGGCGGTGCGCCGGCGGCCGTATCTCGCCCTTCGACGAGCGGCTTCACCTTGCGCCCGAGCGTGGCGGCCAGGATCTCGTCGAGCGGTACCGGGTCGCCCTGGAAGGACCTCGTCGGGTCGATCCCATCCTCGCCGTAGCGATATTCGATGATCGTCCCCGCGGTGTTCCGGACCGTTCCGTCCTCGGCGACCTTCAGGTCCTCGAGGGCGTTGATAAGGCGTCGTTGCATGTACCCCGACCGGCTCGTCCGTACTGCTGTATCGACAAGGCCCTCGCGCCCGCCCATAGAGTGGAAGAAGTACTCCGTCGGCGAGAGCCCGCGCTTGTAGCTCGACGCCACGAACCCTCGGGCGTCCGCGCCCAGGTCCCCACGAGGGAAATGAGGCAGCGTGCGATTGAAGTACCCTCGAAGGAGGCGCTCCCCTCGGACCGATTGCTGTCCTACGGCCCCGGCCATCTGCGTCAGGTTGAGCATCGAGCCACGGGCACCGGATTTCGCTAGAATCACGGCAGGGTTCTCGAGTCCGAGGTAGCGACCCGCGATCTCTCCGGCGGCGTCACGCGCTCGACCGAGCTCACGCCGGACCATGACCTCCAGGGTCTCCTCGAGGGAACGGCCAGGCATCTGCTCCAGCTCTCCGCGACGGTACTCCTCGACGAGCTCGGTCACCTTCGTCCGCACATCGCCGATGGCGGTGTCGATCTCCTTGCGCGCGTTCGTCGGGACGTCCTCATCGTCGATACCGGTGGAGAGACCGTTGAGCCCGATCGCGGTGATCGCCAGCCGGCTCATCTCGTCCAGGAACCGCCGCGCGCGACCCATTCCGTTGTTGCGCGCGATCGCGTCCAGGACCGCACCCTTCTCGTAGGCGATCGCCTTCTTGTCGATGGTTCCGGCCTTCAGCACACCGTTCTCGATGATGACCCAGGCATCGTGCTTACAGTTGGATGGCGGACAGTCGCAGTGGGCCCAGATGTTGGACCGGAACTCGAGGTTGAGGTCCTCGGGAAGCGTGAGCGAGAAGAGCTGCTTACCTGACCAGTACTCCCGGCCGTCCTTCTCGGTGCCGGCGGCGGGAGGGATCGGGTACTTGAGCTTCGAGAGCAGGTAGATCACTTCGCTCCGGGTGAAGTGAGGGTCCATGTACGTGAGTAGGAAGGCGGCCGTGATGTGGTCGTGGAGCATGCCGATGATGGGGCCGCCGTACCGTGGCGACAGAATGTGCTCCTCGACCCGCATGAGGACCTTGGCCTCGGCGCGGGCCTCCTGGCTCTGGAGGACGTGGACGTTCATCTCGTCGCCGTCGAAGTCCGCGTTGTAGGGCGGGCAATCGCAGAGGTTGAAGCGGAACGTCTTGTCGGGGAGGATGCGCACGAAGTGCGCCATCATGCTCATCCGGTGGAGCGACGGCTGCCGGTTGAACAGCACGATATCGCCGTCCACGAGCTGGCGCTCGACGACCGAGCCCGGGCTCACGAGCTCCGCGCACGCCTCGGCGTTCTTGTCCATGACCTTGATCCTCTGCCCATCCTCGCGGATGAGGTAGTTGACACCGCAGCGGAACGTGGCGGCCGGACCATCTGCGGGGGTCGGACCGCGGCGCACGAGCTCCTTCGCGATCTCTTGGTTGTGGGCGGTAACCTCGAGCGGGACGGTGAGCGCTCGCGCGACCTCGACCGGAATCCCGACCTCGTTGATCGACAGGAGCGGGTCGGGGGAGATCACGGTTCGCGCGGAGAAGTTCACCCGCTTTCCCGATAGGTTCGAGCGGAACCGTCCGTCCTTTCCCTTGAGACGCTGCGCGAGGGTCTTCAACGGACGGCCAGAGCGATGTCGGGCCGGGGGGATGCCGCTCGTCTGGTTGTCGAAGTAGGTGGTGACGTGATATTGGAGGAGCTCCCAGAGGTCCTCGACGACCAGCTGAGGTGCGCCCATGTCACGGTTCTCGCGGAGTCGCTGGTTGATCCGAAGAACGTCGACGAGCTTGTGGGTGAGGTCGTCCTCGCTTCGTTCCCCGCTCTCGAGCGTGATCGACGGACGGACCTGCACCGGAGGAACCGGGAGCACGGTGAGGACCATCCACTCGGGGCGACCAAACTTGGGGTTGAGCTCCAGCGCTCGAACGTCCTCGTCGGGAACGCGTTCCAGCCGAGCGCGGACCTCCTTCGGCGTGATCTTGTGCCCGTTCTCGCGGAAGGTCGTAGGCTTGTCGAGGATGATCCGTTGCTGGACCTCGTGACAGTGAGGACAGCTACGCTCCTCGGTACGGGACCGCGTGGGCACGGGGGCGTCCTCGGCCTCCATGCCCGTGTCGGCTCGACCGAGCGGGGCGTCGGGGAGCAATCGTCCGCAGGCGCGGCACGTCCCCTGGAGGATCCGTTTGACTTCCTTCGCGTAGCCGACATGGATGACCGGCATCGCGAGCTCGATGATGCCGAAGTGCCCGGGGCATTCATTGACGCGTCCTCCGCACGTGCGGCAGCGTAGGTTGGGTTCGATGACGCCCAGGTGAAGGTCCATGAGACCCATCTCGATAGGGTAGCCATCATCGTCGTACGTGTCGGCGGTGATGATCTTGACACCGCTCATGCGACGGATCTCGTCCGGCGAGAGGAATGCGAATTGGAGGCTCTTGATCTTTTTCGAAAGTCCTTGCACCATGGTTGCCTCCTACCGCATCTCCTCGAGCTGCAGTCGCATGATGACGCCCAGGCTGATGAGCTCCTCCAGGAGGAGCTTGAAGGAGTAGCTCATCTCGACCGGATAGATGGAGGACGTATTGCCGCAGCTCGGACACCGGAGCGAGCCGGCCCGAGTGTCCGGGATCGCGATGTGGCCACACTCGGGGTTGCCGCAGACATACTGGATCGTCCCGTCGGATTCATCGAGCAATCGGTCCTTGATGACCATCGCCACCCCGTGGCCGATGAGACAATCCCGTTCCATTTCTCCGAACCGTAAGCCGCCCTGGCGGGAACGGCCTTCGGTGGGTTGACGCGTCAGGATCTGAACCGGCCCGCGGGAACGCATGTGCATCTTCCCCGCGACCATGTGGTGGAGCTTCTGGTAGTAGATGACGCCGATGAAGATCTCCGCCTCGAACTGGCGACCCGTGAGACCATCGTAGAGCGTCTCGCGTCCCGATGGGTGGAACCCGAGGGCCTTGAGGCTCTCGCGAAGCGCTTCTTCGCGCTCGCCGGAGAAGGCCGTACCATCGATGACGCGGCCCTCGAGCGCTCCCACCTTGCCGCCCAACATCTCGAGCACGTGGGCGACGGTCATGCGGGACGGGATGGCGTGGGGGTTCACGAGAAGGTCCGGCGTGACGCCGTCCCTCGTGTAGGGCATGTTCTCTTGCGGAACGATGAGACCGATGACGCCCTTCTGGCCGTGGCGCGAGGCGAACTTGTCGCCGAGCTCCGGCACACGCTGGTTCCGTACCTTCACCTTGACCAGTTTCGAGATGTTCTCCCCTTCCGTGAGGATCACATTGTCGACCCAGCCGCCTTCCCCGTAGCGGACCGTGACCGAGGTCTCGCGCCGTTTTTGCGGCGTGAGGAGGTCCGTCTTCTCCTCGAGGAACCGGGGGGGCGACGTCTTTCCGATGAGCACATCCCCTTCCCCGACCTCGAGCTCGGGGAAGATGAGCCCATCCTCTCCCAAACTACGGTAGGCCGTGTCGACACGCGCCCCCGCGACGTCCGGTCGGGGGATCTCGAAGCGATCTTCTTGGCCGCCCGGATATTTCCGTTCCTCGCCACGGTACGTGCGGAAGAACGACGAGCGACCCAGACCGCGGTCGATCGCGGCCTTCGAGAAGACGAGCGCATCCTGCATGTTGTAGCCCTCGTAGGACAGGACCGCTACGACGAAGTTCTGTCCCGCCGGACGTTCCGTAAAGTGAACGTAGCGCATGGTCTGCGTACGCAAGAGCGGTGCCTGGGGATAGTGAAGGAGGTGACCGCGCGTATCGGGACGGCGACGGTAGTTGACCGATTCGACACCCAGGGCCTGCTTCGCCATCGCGGCGCCCATGGTGTTACGGGGGGTCGAGTTGTGCTCCGGGTAGGGGATGAGGCCCGTACAGACCCCGAGCATCAGGTTCGCGTCGATCTCGAGGTGCGAGTGAGCGGATGTAAGGAGGTTGTCCGTCGCGAACTCCGTATGGCAGTGACCACATTCCACCGTCGCCTTCTCGACACGTTCGCCCACGGAGACCCACCGGATGTCGCTTCGGGAAAGCGCCCGCGAGCACTTCGGGCATCGCTCCGGTGGCCGGAAGGCTTCGACCGCGATGAGCCCGTCTTCCTCTTCCTCCGCGTCGATCCATTCGACCTTTCCCTGCCGTATGAGGTCGGAGAAGGCGAGGGTCCCCCGAAGCAGTTCATCGACATCGGAGCGCGTGACCTTGGCGACGCCGTTCTTCACAACGACGAGGGGGCGACGTAGGCGACCCGAGTCAGCGTGGACGATGACCTCGTTCATCTCCTCGTCATATCGAACGTTGATCTCGTAGGTCTTGTCGCTGAGCGTGGGGGATAGCGTTCCCGACCGCCGGCGCTCGCGGATCTCCTTCACGAGGTCGACCGGCTGAGAATGGAGACCGATGAGGTTCCCGTTCACGTACACCCGCGCGGCGCGGCGCCCCTTCGGCGCGGAGGTATCTTGGAAGACCTCGGGGCCGATCTCCCGTGTGTTCAGGTCGCGGAGGATGAGCGTGACCTCTTCTTCCTCCGTTCCCTCGGAAACGTCCACGCAGAGCGCATAGTTCTTGACGAGTCCGCAGTTCTGCCCTTCGGGCGTTTCGTTGGGACACAGCCGTCCCCATTGCGTGGGGTGGAGGTCGCGTGCCTCGAAGTGAGGTTGGGTTCGCGTGAGCGGGCTCGTCACGCGACGCAAGTGCGAGATCGTGGACATGTGACTGGTCCGGTCGAGCACTTGGCTTACGCCAGCGCGACCGCCTACCCAGTTCCCTGTAGCGAGAGCGTGGACC
>JBAUTP010000251.1:0-6290 GCA_049582265.1 Thermoplasmata archaeon | reverse complement strand
CGGCTGATCCGACCGACGGCCGATTACGTCGGGCCCGTCGATCTTACGTACGTCCCGCTCGACGAACGCGACTAGCCTTCCTCGCCAGCCGGGCTCGCCCCGCCGCCTTCCCGTCGATGGAGACCACGTGCATGAGAGAGTAGTGTAGGTCAGGACGGTGCTGCAGACGGACGATGACACGGGTGATGCCGTTGCTCAGCGTTGTGGTCACGTCGAGCATCTCCGGGGTGAGGTAGCGATACCCGAACCGCCCTCGACCCACCGGCCCCCGTTTCGCCAGGCGGATCGCCACCGTGACCTGTTCGACGTACGGCTGAAGCCCAACGGCCGCTTCGATCGCCCGCGCGAGCCCCTCGGAGGTCCGGGGGGATACGGGGATCCCCAGGTACTGGTGGAACACGCCGCCAAGCTTGATACCGGCTTCGAAGAGCATCGCCTCGCGCGATGTGATCGGTACGTCCGGAACGGGCGATCTACGTTTCGGCATGCGCTACCTCGGCGGCGGGGGGCGTGCGGTGAACGACGAAGGGACCTACGAGATAGTAGGCCACGACTCCCGCGGCCCCCACTGCGGCGCCCACGAAGGCCACCCCATAGCTCACCGAACCGACCGCGGGGCGGAACTGAAGGAGCACCAGGCTCGCGGCCAAGCCGAGCGACGTAAGGAGCGTGACGTAGCGCAGGACTCGCTGCGTCCGCATCTTCGGAAAGGGGATCGGTACAACCATCAGCAGGGCCGCGATGCCGGCGCCGACGAGGACGAACACGGGGTTGGTACCCACGAACGCGGGGACGTCGCAAAAGAGGATGAGAACCACTACGCCGAGCGCGGTTTGCGGGGTGGGCGCGCCGAGAAAGTACGGTAGGTCGTAGGCGCGGATCGTAAAGTACGTAAGGCGTGCGAAAGCCAGAGCAACGAGGAGCGCGGCGATCAGTACCGTAGCCGGCGCGTAGGCGGTCCAAAGCACGGGACGGTCGGAATGGATGGCGATCAAGGTCGCGGGGGCGACACCGAAGGTGATGGCATCCGCGACGGAGTCCGCGTAGCGACCGAAGCGGCTCGGCGGACCACCGGCGCGACGGGAAAGGATGCCGTCGAGCCCATCGAACGCGATCCCGGCCATGATGAGCGCCATCGCCCACAGCTTGTTGCCGGCGAGGATGTAGAGGATCGCTCCGACACCGAGCACGGCGTTCGCGAGCGTGGCGAGGTTGGCGGCGGCGCGAACGCGACCCCTCACAATCGAACCTCGGCGATCGAGGAGGTCCCGGCCCAGACCCGGTCGCCTTTCCGGACCCGGGGGACGCAACAGGAAGCGGGGAGAAGTACGTCCACGCGCGAACCGAGAACGATCATGCCAAACCGCTGCCCCTTGGCGAGATCGGTCCCGGGTGGCACGAGGGAGACCAATCGACGGGCGACGATCCCGGTCATCTGGATAACCTCGACGGGACCCAGCGTGGTCGATAGCTCGAAGCGTCGCTGGACGTTGTGCGCCGCATCGACCGTATACGCCGGACGAAAGCCTTCCCCGCCGTCCTCGATGGTCAGGACGCGGCTCGCATAGGGAGCACGATTGACGTGAACGTCGGTGACGTTCATGAACACGCTCACCCTCCACCGATCACCTTCGCGGGTGACCTCCCGCACGCGCCCGTCCGCCGCGGAAACAACGCCGTCGCCGACCGCCCGATCCGGGTCCCGAAAGAAGATCGTGAAGAAACCGGCGAGGGCCACCAGGGCGAGCACCGCGATCCCGACCGCGAGGCTACGAGGAAGAAGATGAACGAACACGAGAGCGGCGAGGACAAAGGCCGCCGCCCAGGGAGGAACGACCCACCGGCGGGCGCCGGGTGCGATCACGGGGTCGTCAGCTCTTCAGCACGATTTCGATGTTGACGCCGTCCGGGACCTGGATCCGCATCACCTGACGAAGTGCGCGCTCGTCCGCATCAATATCGATGAGTCGCTTGTGAATGCGCATTTCCCAGTGGTCGATCGTGCTCGTGCCACCCCCATCGGGCCCCTTGCGAACGGGGACCTTCAATCGCTTCGTGGGTAACGGGATCGGTCCGGCGATGGCGACGCCCGTGCGTGTCGAGATCTCGCGGATCTGCCGGCAGACGGAGTCGACCTTCTTGGGATCGGTCCCACTCAAGGAGATGCGGGCCCTTTGCTGCGGCATCTCCCCACCGATTCCAAGCGAAAGTGGGTGGCCTCGAGAGGCCTACTCCCGCTTCTTGACTTCGACGATGACCCCGGCGGCGACGGTCTGGCCCATGTCGCGCACGGCGAACCGTCCGAGCTGAGGGAATTCCTTGTACTTCTCGACCACGAGCGGACGCTTCGGAGTGATCTTGACGACGGCCGCGTCGCCGGTCTTGAGCGTTTGCGGATTCTCCTCGGCCACCTGCCCCGTCTTGGGGTCGAGGCGCTTCTGCAGCTCGGTGAACTCGCAGGCCACCTGAGCTGTGTGACAGTGGAAGACCGGCGTGTACCCCGCCGTGATCACCGAGGGATGGTTCAGGACCTGGATGTTCGCGGTGAAGCTCTCAACGACCGTTGGCGGGTTCGATACCGGTCCCACGACCTCACCTCGACGGATGTCATTCTTGTCGATACCTCGAACGTTAAAGCCGATGTTGTCGCCGGGCTGGGCCTCCTGGACCGCCTCGTGATGCATCTCGATCGACTTCACTTCCCCCGACTTTCCGCCGGGCATGAAGACGATCTTGTCGCCGACCTTGATCTTGCCCGTCTCGACGCGCCCGACGGGGACGGTTCCGATACCGGTGATGGTGTACACGTCCTGAACGGGCAGGCGGAGCGGCTTCTCGGTGGGCTTCTCCGGCACCTTGAGGTTATCGAGCGCTTGGAGAAGGGTAGGCCCCTTGAACCAGGGCATGTTGGGCGAGGCTTTGTTGATGTTGTCGTCCTTGAACGCGGAGATGGGAACGAAGACCACCTGCTGCTCGACCTTGTACCCGACGTTCTTGAGAAGTTTGGTGAGCTCGTCCTTGACGTCGTTGAACTTCTTCTCGGAGTAGTTGACTTCCTGCCGGTCCATCTTGTTGATCGCACAGATGAGTTGGCTCACACCGAGCGTCCGGGCTAGGAAGATGTGCTCCCGCGTCTGCTCTTGGACGCCTTCCGCGGCCGAGCAGACGAGGACGGCCGCGTCGGCCTGACTGGTCCCCGTGATCATGTTCTTCACGAAGTCACGGTGGCCGGGTGCGTCGATGATGGTGAAGTAGTACTTCTGAGTGTCAAATCGACGGTGCGCGATGTCGATCGTGACCCCGCGTTCCCGTTCCTCCTTGAGGTCATCCATGACCCAGGCGAACTCGAACGTCGCCTTCCCCTTCGCCTCGGCCTCGGCGCGGAACTTGTCGATTTCTTCCTGCCGAATATATCCGGTGTCCAAGAGAAGTCGACCGACCGTGGTCGATTTGCCGTGGTCGACGTGACCGATGAAGACGATGTTGAGGTGGGGCTTCTGTGCCATTCCTAGGCTCCGGGCGCGGCCCAAAAGGTGCCCCTATATAGGTGTTGTTAGGTCTCCGCCGAAAATTACCCCGAAAAATCGCGGTTGGCGCCATTGGATGTCTAAATACTGCCCGGGCGTCGAGTACCCTCGCAGAGATCCGGGCCATGCGGATGTCAGTTTACATCGTCCGCAGGATCTTGCTCGTCATCCCGGTCATCATTGGCGTGATGACCATTACCTTCGCCATTGTGAGCGCGCTCCCCATTCAAGACCAGCTGATCTCCCATTTTGGGGAACCACTCCACCATGGGCTTGTCAACCCCTACACCCCGCTCGCCCCGTGCTCGGCGCTCGGGATCAACAAGACGGGTAACTGTCCTAACCCCACTTACGTGAGGGACGTCGCGATCCTCGGTCTCGACAAGCCCATTCCGATCCAGTGGGGGATCTACATCTTCAACTCCCTCACGCTGAATTGGGGAAAGACCGACCCGTCGAGCAACGCCGTCCTTCTGATACCGCTCCCGGCGGATGCCCCTGTGGCCGAGGTGTTGGGATGGTATCTTCCGTACACCTTGGAGCTCGCCGCCCTATCGTTGGGAATGATTCTCCTGGTCTCCATCCCGCTCGGAAACCTGTCGGCCGCGTATCGGAATCGCCCGATCGACCAGTCCACGCGGATCCTCTCCTTCAGCGGATACGCCATGCCGACGTTCTTGCTCGGAATTCTTCTCTTAGTGGCTGCCACGTTCGTGGGAGGGGGATTCGTTTCGCAGTGCGGTTCGTTCTCGACCCCGTTCCTTCAGGTGTACGGATCGTGGCCCGTCCCTCAATGTCTTCCCGGGGCTCCCGCCGTGCTCCCGCCTTTCGTTCAACCGTACCATAACACGCTTCCCACGGGATTTCCGACGTTCGACGCCCTCCTGTACGGCGGGACCGTCGGGCTCTACCTCGCCGGCGACTCCATTTTCCGAATGCTGCTCCCGGCGCTCACGATCGCCTTCGGAACGGTCGCAGGGATCCTGCGTTTCGTTCGAAACAGCATGCTCGAGGTCATGAACACGGACTACGTGCGAACTGCCCGGTCCAAAGGAGTGTCCGAGGCGCAGGTCATTCGACGTCACGCCGGACGAAACTCGCTCAACGTGACGGTGACCGTTCTCGGGCTCACCTTCGCCGGCTTCGTTTCGGGGTTCCCCGTGATCGAGTACGTTTTCCGGCTGAACGGGATTGGGCTGATCCTGGCGTACGCGGTTCAGCCGAACTAAGATTTCGGACTTATCTTCGGCAGTACGCTGCTGTTCACTATCGTGGTGGTAGCCGCGAACATCGTGGTGGACATCCTCTATGCGTACCTTGACCCGAGGGTCCGGTTGGGCTAGTGTCGTCTCCGCACGGCACGCCCAGTGACTCAATCTCGCCGACGTTCTTGACGTGCGGCAGAGCCGAACGCTATAGCTGCCGTAGCCGACCGCGATAGCTCGGGCGCTCGGCGCAATGCCTATCCGCCCGGGCCCTCGTCGAGCGGGAACCGTGGCCCGAGAACGCCGGGGTAGTCAGGTGAGCAGGTGACGCTGCGCTCGTGGATTCTGCTCGCGGCGCTCATGGGTCTCCTCGTAGTGCCGTTCCCTCTCGCCCAGGCTGCCTCGCCCCGATCCGCTTCGGGCCTCGACGGGATGAGTGGGCACGCCCTTTCCTCGTCGATCCCCACGGCGGGTCCGACGACGGGCTGGTCCACGTTTTTAGGCTCTCCGAGTCGAAGCTCCTACTCCTCGTATCCCGGTATCACCAGCGTTCAGACCGCCTGGATCTCGTGCTTCACAAACCAAAGCATTCGCATCGGCCCTGTCGTGGCCGGAAACGAGGTGATAGCGGCAGACAACCTCGGCCACATCTTCGCACTCAACAACTCGGAAAACGGCACTCTTCTTTGGGGTCAAAATCTGGACACGCTGGTCACGGAACTCGACGTCGCCGGAAGTACCCTTCTCGTTGGTGATTCGTTCGGGAGCCTGTACGCGCTTTCGACGACGTCGGGGGCGGAGGAATGGACCCAGCGTCTGAACGGAGGCATCGTTCAGGCCCCGCTGGACCTCAACGGAACGGCGTACGTTGGCACTACGACCGGTGACATCGTTGCGCTGAACGTAACGACCGGGGCTATCCGTTGGACTACGAGCCTCGGAGCCGGGATCGGAGGAGCGCTCGCCGAGGCGAACGGGACGCTCCTCGCCGTCACCTCGACGGGCACGATCGAAGCCCTCAGCCTGACGGGTCAGACCCAGTGGACCGTCAGCACCGGCGCCTCGGTCGTGACCGCCTTGTCCGTGGGGGAGGGTATGGTCCTCGCGGGAACCCTCGCCCGGACGGTGCAAGCCTACGCCCTCACGAATGGGTCCTCTCTCTGGAGCTTTGGGATACCGAGCCCGAATCGAACCGCGTCGGAAGTTCGTTCGACCCCCGCGCTCGGGGATGGGTTGGTGGTCGTCCAGACCCCCAACGGCGACGTGTGGGCACTGAACGCCTCCAACGGCTTGCTTCAGTGGAACGATTCGTTCCCTGAGTATGGAGGCGTCAACGTCGCCGGCCCCGTCGTGACGCCATCGGCCATCTACGCCATCGATAGCGGGGACGGCACTCTGTTCGGCCTCTCGCCGGCGAACGGGAGCGTCCTCTGGACGTCCGGGATCGGAAGCGCGGATACCAGCAACGCCTTCCCCGCCATCGACCAAGGCGACATCCTGCTGGGGACCGAGCTGGGCTGCGTCGCGGAGTATTCCTCGGCCGTTCCTGCCTTCACAT
>JBAUTP010000250.1:0-1556 GCA_049582265.1 Thermoplasmata archaeon | reverse complement strand
GCACTAGCCGGACCGCCTCAGCGAGAGCCCTGGAGTCGGTCTGACGACTCAATTCCGATTCTCCTGCCCACGGGCCAGCGCTTCCGATTCAGCACGGAGTGGATCCTCGGCAGCTCGATCGCCGTTGGGGATCCTGACGATGCCCAACGGCGCAAGCGCGTACCGATAAAGCCTGGTGAACTTCCCGGGCGATCGGCGGGCCCGAAAACGCCACCAAGGCTCTTCGCCGGGGACGGTTGGGGACGCCGTTCTCGACTCGCTCAAACCGGGTGCCTCCTACCGGGTAAGCAACCGGGGCATCGATGTCTCCAGTGGTGCGGCCAGAGCTCGAGATTCTCGGGGCGATTGTCGCCGGGGTCCCCGTTGACGTGCCGAACGTGCTCGCCAGGCAGCAGGGCTCGGCCGAGGACCCGTTCCATCACGACGTCGTGCTCGAATCGAGTACGTCTCGGGAGTCGAATTCGAACGTACCCCTGAGGGTCCTTGTACCGCCCGCCTGCCCAGCGATGACTTTCGGGCCCGACCTTCGACTTTTCTTCCCGAGTGATACACCCGCATGATTTCGGGCCGGCCCGAGCGCTCGTTGTGATGAGCGAATACAGATCAACCATTTTTTCCGGAGTGCCACATTCGCACTGGACCCTCACGATCCTTCGGTGGACCCCGTTCGGCCGGATTCTATTGGCAGAATCACCGAGGATGAGCAAACGGCCGTGGCGCTCACCTCGATGGTCCGCGCGAAAAGCTCCCGCCGGTATGGGGACAAGTCCAGCGATTCGGTCTCCCACCTTGATCTCGCTGCCTGGAGGGGGCCCATAGTAGCCGCGAAGATGCCCGCAAGCGCGGGTAAGACCCGAGACCAGGCTCGAGAGCCGTACGGTTCGGAGCTCCCCGCAGGAGCATCGCGCCCGAACCATTCTCAGTCGGCCCCGGTTTCTCGCCCGCCTTAGGACCGTGAACTCTCCGAAGACCCGACCCACGGGGATTGGGGCGAGTCCTTTCGGCCGTAACTTTCGCGTGCAGCCGCACGAAGTCGAGATGCCTCGCGAGAGCGCCTCCCTGGTTAGCAGAATAATTCGGCCACAGCGGTGAGCGGTACAGCGAACCCACCATCTCACGGCATCGTCGGATTTCCTGTTGGAAGCACGTTGCAGGACGACCAGACACCCGTAACGCTCCCCCACGCGATCTTTGGCCCTGCCGACGCGCTGAATCTCGATCCGGGGGGCGGTGTGACTCGTCCCGGGGGAGAAGCTTAGTCGAGGGGCATCGAACCCGACGGAAGCGCTCATCGGTCGCCGTCCTTCGACTCGCCGTTCGCCTTGTACCGGTAATGGCTCGGCCCGTCGCCGTCCACGTGCCACAGAGCACCGACCATGTGGAGATGTGCGACGGCCCGATCCACAGCCTCATGCGGGTGGCCCTCCGACTTTATCACTGCCACTAAATGCGGCAGATTGATTGGTAGGTCGCCGGCCTTCCCGAAGACGTTTCGTAGGGCTGATTCCGCGGCGTCCGTTTGATCCAATGACCTCCTTTGCTCCTCAGCTTCATGC
>JBAUTP010000249.1:0-3735 GCA_049582265.1 Thermoplasmata archaeon | reverse complement strand
CGTCTGCTCGTTGTAGGCCCCGGTTCCCACTCCCGGGAGTCCCAAGAACTTGGCGGCGGGGTCCACGGCCTTGACCTTCGAAATGTACTCCTGCACAAGGTCCGCATAGACCATGGGTGTCGCGTTCTTGTTCTGATTCGTGTTCCACGTCGACCACGCGTCACCGAAATGCTTCCATTGGGTCGGTTCATTCCCAATCTCCCAGTACACGGGCTGGAAGTGTTCGGTGTTGACAACGAATGACGCTTCGCTCGCAGCCAGCGAGGCATTATCCACTTCGCCCGGAAGCTGCATGATGGCGCCACAGCCGACGGATTTGCACCACGAAGCGAACGAGGCGACACTAACAGGAGGCGAAAACTTGGAGCCGGTGTCGCTGTAGAGGATGTTGTGAATGTAGTCGTACCCATCCCCCGCCCGTCCGCCGGGGAACATCGCATACGACAGCGGAGTCGCCTTCCACTGTGTTACTTGCTCCGAACCGAGTGCGGAGTACCCACGAACATTCGCTCCCCAGAACGCAGGGCTCATCGAGTAGCTTGCGTTCATCGAAAACACCAGGGGTGTCGGACCCGTGCTGGCGAGGACGTGGCTCACGGGAGAATATTCCGAAGAAGCAGGGCTTGTTAGAACAATCAGGGCGAGGGCGCTTACGGTGATCAGAGTGGCGAGGAGTACAGCATGAACGTAACGAACGTTCACACCGTTCCTCCCGGGAGCCCACCCGTCGGTTCCCCGGCGCGGAAGAGCGTCGGACAGATCGCCAATTCACTGTTGGCTCGGTCGCACCCCAGGGTTTGGAGTCCGCAGGGCTCGTCCCCGCTGAATGACAGGAGTCGGTAGTTACTCGCCATCTAGTCGAAAAGGCAAATGCAGCCGGAATATTCCCGGTGAGTGTGACGTATATCTCTATTCTTCATTGCTCATAAACCCTGGGTCCGCACGAGATGCAGAAATCCAGGCTCAGCCACGCGGGTTGTATCGATTCCAATATCAGCACCTACCAGCCAAGATGGTGTGATCTCGCGCTTTCGAATGGAGGGTCAGGATCCGGCCAACTTCTCCCAGTGCGCGGATTTCCTAAGGCTCGAGAAAGAGGCTGGGGCAAAGAGGTTTGGAATCGATTTCGTCCGCGAGGCTCCGTAAGACGACCCACTCTGGCTCGTACCTCGATGACCATGGTCGGCGTCGATTGAAGGCGGGACCTGGTCGTCCAGGACCGTCCGATTGGGAAATGACCTCACGAAGGGACGATTGGATCCTCGGCAATCGTGACTGCGTCTCGACGGGATGGCTAGAGGGGTACTGCGTCGGTAGGACCCGCTTTCCAGTTTAGTGGCCCTTAACCCGGACTTTCTAGTTGCGGAATGCGCTTGGGTTCCGGGCGGGGCCTGGCCCTGCTCCGACGGTCGTACTTCCTCCTACGTCGTTAGGAGTCCCTCCCCGGACGTGTTCTTCATCAAAACTCCCGCGCCTTGGCGCCTTCGAACGTTCCTCGTGCGCTAACTGAGGGCTTTCAGAGAATGGTGGCGGAGGTCGACCGGCCGGGATCGGGCCGGATGAGCAAGGGTACCAGCAACGCAGCTCCGGCCATGGAGAGGACGGCCGAGACTCCGAACGCTAGTGGTGCGGAGACGTACGTCCAAAGGCCTCCGGCGAGAAGTGAACCTGCGAGAATTGCGATTCCTTGGACCATTCCGAGCCAACCAAAGGCTGGCCCGACCAACGCAAGCGGCATCTTCCGCGCGACCCAGGCAGATTCTGTCACTCCCTGAAGACCGACCTGAATCCCGGCTACGCTGAAGGCCAAGATGCCCCCGAGGAGTCCGCCGCCGCCGATGAGGAGCAGGTCGACGACCGCGAAGAGGCCGAACGAAGCCGCCACGAGCCCGAGGCCGGGGGAACGATCGGCCCAGCGACCGGCGGGATAAGACAGTCCGGTAAAGATCAGGTTGTAGAGCAGATAGAGTACCAGCGAGGTGACCACCGCCTCTACCAGCGACCCCCCGTTCGAGAGCAGCAGCCCCTCGCCCACCCGAAGAAGGGCGAGAAGAATGCTGAAGTAGCCCAGGCCGAAGACTATCTCGGCGAGGAGGAAGAGCCGGAACGACGCTGGGAACTCTCGCCAGCGAACCCGACGCAGACTCCCCGAGGGTGCGGCGCCCCGTGACGCTCGATCTTTAACGAAGAGTAGCAGAACCGCGACCGCGATGAACCCCGGGATGACGCTGATCGCGAAGATGGTCCTCATCTCGCTTAACCCTCCGACGAGAAGGACGATCACGGCGGTCACCGTTCCCAGGACTGCGCCGGCGGAGTCAAGGGCCTGTTCGAGACCAAAGGCGATCCCCTGATTCTTCGCTGAGGTGGCATTCGACAGAATTGCCTTCTTGATAGGCTGGCGAGACCCTCGGCCGAGCCACGCGCCCAGCCGAAGCACAAGGATCTGTGGCCAGACGACGGCTATCGCAATGAGTCCGTGACAGATAGTCATCGTCAGGTAGCCGTACGAGGCCCGGACCGGGCGCCCTCGCCCGCGCGACCACCGTTCCCCGGAGACCAGCTGAATTGCGCTTTGGGCGAATTGAGCAGCCCCGTCGATCAAGCCCACCACGAACGGACTCGCCGCCAACGAGAAGGTGAGAAAGAAGGGGAGAATCGGCAGGATCATCTCGTAGGACCAATCGGAGAACAGACTCGTGACTGAAACGGCCCATACGTCACGTGGCAGCTTCGGACTCGTTTCCACCCCGGGGGCCGGTGGTGTTCGCGCGCTGATGGGGGACGGTTCGGGGGTCGAAGGCTGCAAGATCAACCGGACCCGACAAGAAATCGCGGTAATGAGTCGCACTCATCACCCTCAGGAACGCCGGGCGCGGGGTTGTGGACTGGTCAGTCTTCGTTCCAACGCGAGGAACTCGTTCGACGGACTAGGTCTTCCTAAGAGCCTATTCCCACCACAAAAGACGTAGCCGGGAGGAGGTAGCTGCCTTCTATAGCGGAGTTTCAATGGCGAAAAGCTTCGGGCCTGACAGCGCGTTCAAGACCGGTTTAACTCACTTTCAAAACGACGGTGTGGGCACTGATTTTCCGCTTCCGGAAAGGGGCGGTGTGTCGATGCGTTCCCTTCCGCCGTTACTTCGTCTTCCCCACCTGGTTTCTACGGTAGGCGTCTCGTACGAGCTTCTTGATCAGTCTGATCGGGATCGGCTGATCGAGCGGAAAACGAAGAACGGACTTGGCGCTGCGGTATCTGGCCAGCTGCTCCGCGTGAGGCCCGATATCCTTGGGTCGGAGGAAAAGTCCTGGGCTCGCCTTCTGGAGCCCAAAATAGCAGAGCCTCCGTACGATCCCAACTTCTCCCTTGTAACTGTAGAATGGCATTCCATAGCTGATGCTTTCGTCGGCGTCGGGCGCCGCCTCTTGAATGGCCGCTCTGACTTTTCTCAGTGCGGCTCGAGTTTCAACCGGGGCGGTGCGGATGTATTGATCGACGTTCTTCGCAGTGGGCATCGGGTGCCGAGGCTCGCCAACTCTTATGAGAATTCTCGCGCGGGGCCGCGCGCCGGCCGATGGGTCGTACTGGGGCAGGTACCCGACAAACCTGGTTACCTGGCTGATCGAGAAGGAGAAGCGGTTGGTTCTTATCGCTCGGCGGCGTGATGGGACTGAATGCCATATACGATCTCACTGAGGCTTACCATCGGAATTCTCGGTGGGATTGTTGTCGTGCTG
>JBAUTP010000248.1:0-5022 GCA_049582265.1 Thermoplasmata archaeon | reverse complement strand
CGAAGACGCTGACGTTGGTGTACCACTCGAGCCCCAGCTACTGAACGACCTTCCCCCGGCCCTCTGGATATCTGTCGGATCATCCCGCGCACGCTTCGAATCTTGAGCTGGCGGGCAATCGATATCGAAACAGGGGGCGGCTGAATCATAAAGATTGATGGCGTTCCGCGTGATCGTTGATGCCAATGCCCGCACCGTCTCTCCCACCCCTTCCCCCCCCCCACTCACGTTGCCGCGGGAGGAGTGCTGATCCGGAACGACCACGTGTTAGTCAATCGCGCCGCTTACCTCGAGCGATTCACGATTCCCGGGGGGTGTGTGCACCGCGGCGAGACGCGGGAGGTTGCCTTGATTCGGGAAGTTAAGGAGGAATCCGGAGTGACCAGGCGAGTCGGTCGCCTCCTCCTGGCCCGACATGAGGTTGGAAACGCCGGTCAGAGCGGCGTTTACTTCGCCTTCCCTCTGGCGCATGTGACCGCGGAGCCTACCGCACGGCCCCGCGGAGATCGTGGTGTCACGTGAGGTCCCAGTCGGCGAAGCGCTCCGGGTGACGTGGATCTCGGCGCCGTCCCGGCTCGCGATTGGACTCGCCGTGGCGCCGGCCCAAGGTTGGCCGCGGGCGATCTGGAAGGGCCACGAAGTGCCCCGCCGGGCGCTGGCCTTCAAGGGCCTATTGGTCCCGAAGAATCGCTGGAAGCTCGCGCAAACTCTGAATCTCAGTACAGGGGGCGGGGCAAGCCCGCCGGTCCCGGTTCAACCATATGGCATTGAGTCCCGCCTCGCGGGCGCCGAGGTAGTCAGCCCTCCAGGAGTCACCCACGTGCACTGCGTCGGCAGCCCGGCACTCTGCCCTGGTCAGCGCGAGCTGAAAGATTGCATTATCGGGCTTCTCAGCTCCAGCTTCTTGGGAGAAGGTCACGCCCGATAGCAAACGTCCCCAGCCGCGGCGGGCAATTGTCTCGAGAAGCATGTCTGTGCTGTTCGATAGGATATAGATGCCGACCCCGGACGCACGTAGGATCTTGAGCACCTCGACCGTTTCAGGAAAGGTTGGTCGCCAGTCAGGCGATGTGAAGGCATCGTGCAGCCGAGCAACAATGCGGCCTTCCGGGTCGGGAACCCCGAGAGCTCGCAGAGTTTCCATGTTGCTAAGGTCCAGCATGGAAGGGGTCTTTCCTAGGAGGTCATAGCGCAGCGGTTCAATCCGGGCTGCGACTCTCCGATCTGCCTCGTCGTATCGCTGGGCGGAGACCTCGTAACCCATAGGGCTGAGAATCGAACGAAAGGTAGGATAGGGGTCCGGAGGATCCCGTACTAACGTGCCTCCAAAGTCGATGAAAATCGTTCGAATCGGCATACATGCCCGATACTCGCATGAACAAATGAAAGACTTTCACATTCCCAGCGATCGTTCCAAATCTCCTCGAGGAGTGTGCTCGCTCATCGCGGTTGGTCATCGGTCTCGCGGTCCATTCATGAGGTTCGCACGGCCCCTGCCGCCCACGCGACCATTATGAGGGCGCGGCCCACCTCGTCGCTCCTGTCGCTCCTCGGGCGGCCTCCGCGCTTGCTCCGCATCGATGACCGCTGTGAACGCGTCACGTTTCTCGGCGGATCGCCTCCACAAAGGCTTCCGGGCCCAGGGGTTTCCCGGTCACTTGGAGCACCTTCGGGACCCACTCGTCCCGTTGCCCCGGGCGAAGCCAGGTCTTCTTTAGCCAGGGCCCGAGCCGTGGATTCGGCCAAAAGTCTCCGCCCACCGCTCGGAGTCCGGCCTGAGACACTTGTTCATCGAAGCACGACGCCAGGACGTAGCTCTGCCGGTAGAAACCCGGGCTCAGGTAATACGGGTCGACCCAGGAAATCGGCTCGTGGTCGTCGTACCCTAGGCTTTGTTTGAGGTAGCGTTTTCGTTCTTCGCGGAGGTCAGCGTTCGGATCGGAATACAGACGTAGCTCGGAGCGGACTTCACCCACTAGCTCAGCCATCCGGAACGCCAGACCTTCGAAGGATTCTCTCCGCATCCGGGCGGCCTGCTCCCGGGAGACCCCAGGCCGGGTCTGGAGCCACGCACGGTCGGAAGCGATCGACTCGAAGAGGCCGCCGATGCTCTCATCAAATCCCCCAAATCCCAGGCTGCGGACCAGGTGAGATGAGCCGCGCACGGAGCGGCCATGAATGCCATGCCCCATCTCATGAAAGAGAATCGAATAGTAGATCGGACCGTCTCGTGGGTTCGCGATTACTCCCACATCCCGGGGAGCGTCCCCGATGATAGCTTGCCCAGCGAGTGGCGTGTCGTATCGCTGGAACCGAAACGAGAGGTCCTCCGTTCCGAACCCCCACGCTCGCAGCCCGTGGCGTACCGCTGGGAGGCAGTCTCTGCCCAGGAATCCGTTCTTAGCGCGGACACTCCCCGGGCCTTGGGCGAGCATCATGTCCCAGGGACACCAGGACTCTCCTCCGGCCCGATCTCGCATCGCCAGCGACGCTCGTAAACCGAGGGTGGGGAAGGGTTCAAGGAGTCGCCTGAGGAACTTCACCGAGAGCCCCTCGAGACTGAGACGAGCCTCAGGATAGTTGGGGAACCCGAGTTCCCGTGCTCTGATGTTTTGAGCGGCCAGCAGCTCACGTACTTCTGGTTCGAGGGAGGCGAAGAGCGGTTCGTTCGCATAGTATCCTGCTCTCCTCGCTACGGGGTCAGGCTCCCGGGAAATGAGGTCCCACAGTTGGGACAGCGGCACCCTGCGCCCTTTCCATTGCGGTCGAAAACCGAAGATCTTCCGTTCGATCCTGGCGTTCGCGCGTGCAATCGCAGGAAAGTTCTGCAACTGGGCATCGAGCGACTGCTTCTCGAGAAGTTCGAGTCGACGCTGGCCGGGGGTCGAGTCGGCGCGAAGTCGGGCCTCACGACACCACGTTACGAGCTCCGGATGAGAGAGAAGGCGCGCGCGGGCGAGCCGAGCTCCTATGGACCCTTTTCGGGAACCCCCGGGGTTCAGCGCCCACTCGGCCAGGAATAATGCGTGATCCACCCGGGTCAGACGGTCGTCGATGTCGCGTAGTGCGCTAGCGATGGCTCGAGGGCCAGAGGTTGAAGGTGGAGGTGCCCAAATGCCTGCACGGGGCGTAAGCTCTCGCCGGGTCATCTGAGACCCACCGGTCCATCCTCAGATTAGGCATTCGCGAGCTCACAACAGAGGCACCCAGACTCATCCACCCGCCTGGCCGTCCCCGCGCTTGTCGCGGTCAACGTCATCGGCCGCGCGCCCCCGCATCAAGCTCGCGGTCTCCCTGCGCTTGACCGTTCCCTCGCTCGCTCAGGTCGCCGGCGAGCATGAGGGCGGGTATGTGGTGGCGGTTGTTAACCCCTAAAGGAATGGACCCGGGGGACTTGAATCGCAAAGGGTTCAGAGCCACCGGCCAAAGCGCGTCGTGCGTTCGATTCTACCTTTCATCTATATCGGGAAGGGGTCCAATCCCTTGCCGGTTCAAAGCGCTCCTGTTGGGCGAATGAGCGTTCTCATCCTAACCCCGGAATGCCAAATCTTGCTCGCCGGAAGAGTTAAGCGGTTCGCGAAGGTCTCAGTTGACGTGGGACCCAAATTCACGGTCAAGGTTTATCGCGCCGAAGAGGGGGGATTCTGGGCGGAATGCCCCGAACTCCCGGGGTGCTTCACCCAGGGCGAGACCTTGACCGAGGTCCGTAAGAACGCGCGCGTCGCGATTTCCCTGTATTTGGAGACACTGGCCGAACGAGTGGCGCCTCCCCGGGCCTCAACTCGCCGTAACCGGCCGGTGACCGAGTTGAATTTTGCGCTTGCCCCTGTCTGACCGTTAATTGTGAGCGTCCTAGCCGACGTCTCGGGTCCGGAAGCCATCAAGGCGTTGCGTCGCGCGGGGTGGGTCGTACAAAGACAGTCCGGAAGTCACGTAGTTCTTGCAAGGGAAGGAGTCCAGGAGTTGATCGTCATTCCGGTTCACGGAGGGAGAGCGCTAAAGCGGGGCCTTCTGCTAGCAGCGCTTCGGAGTGCCGGTCTTACAACGGAAGAGTTCCGCAGGCTCCTCTAAGTTCGTCGTTCTTCGTAGTTCCGGAAGTTCTGGGGGCCTGGCGATTCCCCTTTGGTCCCACGCTCATCGCGTTCCCCATCGACCGCGCGCGCCGTTCATAAAGCCCGTATGGCGAAGGCGAGCCGGAAGTCAGTTTCCCTTACTTCTGGCGTTCGAGACCGAGGCAGGGCCGACCGTCGGGCCCTCTCTTACACTTGATCCTGAAACGATCGCAGGGGACTCAACGTCGACTCTATATGACCCAATGAAGCCGTACCCTTCATCGTGAGCTCCCAGAAAGTCCGGAATCCGGATTCCAGCTCGGCCATAGCTCCATCGACTTCACTACCGGCGACGTCCTCCGTTCAATCGGCCAGGTATTCCGGTACACCTGTTTCCCATCCAAAGTCCCGACTCGAGAGACACTTTGGACTCATCGTTGCTTCCATTGTTTTGATTTTTGTCCTTCTGTTCGTTGGACTACTCGCGACGGCGCCGGGTCCTGTCCAAAGCATCCCGCCATCCCCTGTTCCATTGGTCCAGAATCTTCGGATGCAGTTCTCCAATGAGTCGAATAGTAATGGGAATCACTTCTACGTCTTCACTGTCATCCAGGCTCCAGCCCATCCAACCAACGTCAACTGGTGGAGCTTGAATCTCTCCATCCGCCCCGCAAACGGTACGCCGATTTCGACGCCAGGGGCAACCGCCTATGTAGTGTCAAACGGCACGATTCTAGGGCAGTACTATTTCGGGGGCGCTGTCTGGACGAGCGGCTCGCAACTGGTTGTCGAGCCGAATCAATCTGTTTGGGTGGTCACACTCAACTTTACGGCCGTTCCCAGGACTCTAGTTATCGGCGCATTACCGGGTGAATCCTATTTTTTCGGAACGGAGGAGACCCCGATACCTTCGCCTTAGTCGAAATCAAAGGGACTCGCTTCGACACTCGCTGAATCGGACAGGTCTCGG
>JBAUTP010000247.1:0-2471 GCA_049582265.1 Thermoplasmata archaeon | reverse complement strand
CCATTGCGCAGTCAGGATCGTCTGCGTCAGTCACGATGACCAAAGGTACCGCCTGCGTACGAGGAGACATCATCTTCCCGATTAATGAGGACTCACAACCGGCGTAGCTTCAGCCGTACAAATCGGGCGCCTCGTGCGCAATTCCGGTCCAATTGACTCGATTGAACTCCGGATTGCCCGTATCGGAATCGATTCAGTGTCCCCCGAAAGCGCTCTGAGCAGTGCGCCTGCCGTTCAGACAGATTAGCAACAGTGCGAAAGCTGGGTATTCCACTGCCGATACGTGAGGGCGGTAACGACCGCACCGGAGAAAAGGGATAGAAGTCCCGCGAGACCTTTCAATGGTGACACCCGGGGTGCGCTACATGGGTCGAGCGAACTGGCACGCGGAAGATGGCACGGAACTGGACCAAAGGAGGACGGCCCCGACGACAGCGAAGGACATGATCAGAACCTCAACTCTTCTCCAAGTCTCAAAAGACCAAGGGTGAAGCTTGGACATCGAATCAGAAGGGGTAGTGACTTCTAATTCGCCCTGATCCGGAATGGAGCGTCGCTTTCTCCCCCGAATCCACTTTTGGACGGAGCATTACGTGACTTTGGAAGGATAGGTCGTAACTCGCGGTCCGGGACGAGAATTAGCGCCCATCGGGAGAACATGCGAACCTGTTCCTCACGGTCGTCGTGCTTCTCCTTAACTTCATGAAGGACCTCGCTCCATCGTGCCCTCCACCCGGCGACTCGCCGCCATCATGTTCACCGACATGGTTGGTTCTACGGCGTTGGCCCAGTCAGACGAGTCGAAAGCACTTCGCTTGCGAGATGAGCAGGAGACGCTTGTCCTGCCTCTCTTCGAGGCGCACCATGGTCGCGCGATCAAATCCATGGGCGATGGGTTTCTTGCTGAGTTCGAAAGCGCGCTTCGGGCAGTTCAATGCGCTATTGAGATTCAGCAGCGCCTTCACGAACGAAATTCTCTATCGGAGAACGCAACGGTCCAACTTCGAATTGGGATCCACCTGGGGGATGTAGAACAACGCGAGACGGATATCTTCGGGGACGCGGTCAACATCGCCTCACGCATCGAACCACTTGCTTCGCCAGGGGGAGTCTGCATCTCAGGGGATGTGTTCAATCAGATCCGAAACAAGATTCCCAACAAGCTCGAAAAACTGCCTCCGGCAAGTCTGAAGGGCCTCCAAGGGCCAATGGATGTCTATCGCGTGGTCCTACCGTGGGTCTCTCGGAATTCCCAGGCCTATCCTTCCACTCATCCCGGGATTGCCGTTCTGCCCTTTGCGAACATCAGCCCCGATCCAACAGACGGTTACTTCGCCGATGGTTTGACGGAGGAGCTAATCGCAGTACTGTCTCAGGTTCCAGAACTGAGGGTGATCGCACGCACTTCGATAATGCAGTACAAGACGACGTTGAAACCGGTCTCCCAGATCGCCGCTGAGCTCGGGGTCACCGCTGTGCTCGAGGGAAGCGTTCGAAAGGCCGGAAATCGGCTCCGAATCACGGCCCAACTCATCGACGCTCCCTCGGAAGGACATCTCTGGACCAACACATACGACCGGCAGCTCGACGACGTGTTCGAGTTGCAATCCGAGATGGCGAGGCAGGTTGCGGACGCTCTGAAAGTCAAGCTGCTTGCCGGGGCAGGGGCCCACCATCAGACCCATTCGCCCCCACGTCCAGAATCCTATCTTGAGTACCTGCAAGGCCGAACCAGCATGCACATATTTTCCGAGCCATCGCTCCGTGCTGCCCAAGCGCATTTCGAACGCGCGATCGTGCTCGACGATCAAAACGCGGCTGCGCACGCAGGCCTGGCGGACATACATCGCCTCTTGGGTGGTATGTTCAACCATCTTCCGAGGCCTGAATGGGATGCTCTGAGCCGAGACCATGCCTCACGCGCCGTCGAGCTGGACCCGGAGCTCGCGGAGGGCCACGCGTCATTGGGACTGATTCTGTGGGATGACTACCAGTACCCGGACGCGGAGACGGAGTTTGAAAAGGCTCTGCGGTTGAACCCGAGCTTTGCCTGGGCGCGAATGGGCTATGCCGGTGTGCTTTCCGACCAGTTACGCACGGAGGAGGCGCTCCGCGAGCAGACCCTGGCGGAACAGCTGGACCCTCTTTCGACGCTTATCCTGAACGACAAGATACAGCTCCTGATCTACCTTCGCCGACTGGATGAGGCGGAAGCCCTGATCGGGAAACTCGGGCGAGTGGAGGGCGACGGGCTGATCTATCACAATTGCATCGCGAACTTGAGTCTCGCCCGAGGAGATCAGAATCGATTTCTGGAAGAGCTCAATATTTTGATTGGGTTGCTGCCGGGGCGTCCGGAAGCCACGACGGCTCGGGCTATTCTTGCTGCATGGGCCGGGCAAAAAGAACGCGCGAGGGAGTTACTCGAGTCGGTCACGTCCCTTCCCCTGGCCGTCCGTCCCGATTCACAG
>JBAUTP010000246.1:0-6920 GCA_049582265.1 Thermoplasmata archaeon | reverse complement strand
GGCTCGCTCATTTCGAAAGGACGGTTTATTATGGAAGACCGATGAAGAGCCCAATCGATATGGTTCGCGGTGGACCCAACCTGTTCCGAACCGAGATGGCTCCGCCGAGTGGTCCTTCGGTGTCTTGCCAGATCAACTGGTTCCTCCAAGAGGCGGTCGAGGTTCGCCTGTGAGCACTTCACCGGCGACCGCGATGCTTGCCCCTCGAACGGTTCGACCCGGTGCGATCTTCTGGATCGTGGGATCCCTGCAATTCGTGGTTGGGATGATCGTGACGCAGGTGGGCTATCCGAACTACAGCATTACGGGCAACTACATCAGCGACCTTGGCGCGGTGAACTGTGGGAAGTTCGGCGGAGAGGGTGCCTTCGCAGGCGACTACGTTTGTTCTCCCTGGCATCTTGTGTTCAATATCTCGATCATCCTGCTCGGGATCTTCTTGATCATCGGAGCGGTCCTCGTGTTCCGGGCTCTGGGTTCACGCGGGTTCAGCCTGGTCGGTGCCGGACTCCTCATCGTGGCGGGGATAGGAGCCATCGGCGTTGGGGTGTTCCCCGAAGATGTGAATTTGCCCAATCACATTCTATTCGCGACGCTCGCCTTCGCCGGATCCGGCCTCGCGTTGGTCGTGCTGGGTATCGGCATGCTTCGTTCCGGACCGTGGAGGGGGTATGGGGGATACACGATCATTTCGGGCCTGGTCGGGTTGACCGCCCTCGTGTTGTTTCTCGAAAAAGCGTACGGTCCCCTCGGGGTGGGCGGTATGGAGCGGCTCATCGTGGCGCCCGTTCTCCTGTGGGCCATCGTGGCAGGCATCCACCTGGCGAGGTTTCCAACGCTCGCGCGGCGCGTTCCTCCCGGGCCCGAACCGTCCTGAACCGGATCCGGTATCTCGCCGAGGTCCGATAGGCACAGATGGTGCTCTCGAATGACACGCGACAGTCAGCGTCCGGCGTCGCTCGTTGGGCTATCGGCGCGTGATGCGGATTTCGCGCCGTTCGGGCGTGACGCGCTCCAACAGGGCGCGCAACGTGGCGTCGTCGATCTGACGAGCGAGTCGACCGCTGGCCGCCAAGGAAAGCACTTGCTGCTCGACAGCCTGCGCGACCTCAGGCTTCGCGAGGCGAATTCGCCCCAACCGCTCCCGTGCTTCAGGAGTGAGAACGCGGCGGAGCAGCTCCGCCCGCTCGGCCTCTCTACGGTCCATCTCGGCCTGTTGAGCGGCATACGCGGCGTTCATGTTCCCGCCTTGGGCGGGCATCTGCATGTCCTGGATCTCACGCATGCGGCGTTTGCGCAACTCCGAAAGTTCCTGGTCTCCTTCACCCGCCATCGGGTCGCCTCCGCGCGATCGTCAGAGATATTTGCCTAGCTCGGGTCGCTTTTCCGCGAGCTTCGTCAAGACCTCTTTGGACAGCTGGTCGAGCAATCGCTGACCTTCGGGGCTCAGCTTCCGACCCCGATTCTTCTGGCCCTGGACCAGGCCCGAACCTTCCAATTGATGCACGATTTCGCGGAGAATGGCACGAGATCCAGTTCGTGCGTGGTACGGAGCTGACCCACGGTCTCGCTTGCCCCCGTACTCCGCGGAGAGACGCTGGACGCCCGTGGGTCCGATGAGATAGAACTTGCGAAGAACCGAGGCGCTGCGAAGGTACCACCAATCCGGCTGGATCGGGGCCAGCTGCTTGTGGACCCCGGTCTTTACGAACGTGGCCCAGGGCGGCGGGGTCACGGATTGACGGGTCTTGAGCTCGGTAGCCAGCCGGGGTAGGAGTGCCGTCGCAGGCACGTCAGTGGCATGGGTCATGCGGGCGCGTCCACCCGGCGGTGATATTTAAACTCGAAGCATTGCGTAGTGGTGATGGGCTCTTCATTGATGATTCCGGAGGTCCGTACATGACGCGGCCGGCCGTGGCAACGGTCATCCTCAGCGCGGGAGAGTCGAGCCGGTTCGGCCACCAGCCGAAAGCCCTTCTTTCGGTGGGAACGGAACTCGCCGTTCAGCGAATCGTTCGCGTGTCCCAGGAGTTTGGCACGGACCCCGTCGTCGTCGTCACGGGCCGCCACGACGCTCCGATTCGTCATGCGCTCCGCGACCACACCGCTCAGATCGTCAACAACCAGGACTGGGAAGTCGGACGGACCGGTTCGATTCAATGCGGCCTTAACGCGGTCCCCGAGGACCGGGATATTCTCCTCTGGCCGGTGGATCATCCTTTCCCGCGGGTTGAGACGATCGCAAGCCTGCTTCGATGTCTTGAAGACGACGAGGTGGCATGGTGGTTCATTCCCGAGCATTCGAACCACGGAGGTCATCCTGTGCTGCTTCGTCAACCGATCCGGGCTCGGGTCAACGAGCTGCGCGCCGATGCTCCACTGCGTGCTCTCCTTCCCGAAATTCCCCTATTTGTCCGGCGCATCCCTGTCGCCGACCCGGGAGTCATTGCGAGCGTCGACACCCCCGAGGGCTACGCGGAGGCCTACGATGCTTGGCGCCAGAGGGAAGGGGCACCGTGAATCGAAAGCTTGCTCGCGAGGCGATGCGGCTCCTGGATGCGCATCAGCCGTTCGTCCGCGCCACGATCGTTCGTGCGGTAGGTTCAGTTCCGGGAAAAATGGGCACTTCGATGATCGTTCGCTCCGACGGCAGTACGCTCGGCACCGTGGGAGGCGCTGCGCTCGAGGAAAGGATTAAGGAGCTCGCTCGCGAAGCTCTCGAGGGTGCGCATGGGAGTCTCCATCATTTCGATCTCCAACGCTGGAAGGAGGGAGGACTACCGAGCCTCTGCGGAGGTTCCGTGGACGTAGCGCTGGAGTACGTTGTGGCCCGCCCGAACCTGCTTTTGTGGGGTGGCGGTCATGTGGCGGAGGCTCTTGCGAAGCTCCTCCCTACACTCGAGTACGATTACTCGGTGGCCGACGATCGGCCGGAATGGGTGACGGCCGACCGGTTCCCTGACGCGGACCGACGCGAGGTCGTCGCCCCTGCGGAGCTGTGGACCGTGTTTCCTCCCTCCGAGTTCACTCACCTCTACGTGCTCGGCTACGACGCGGTCCGTGACCTCGAGGTCTTGGCGGCCTCACTCGAAGGCTTTCCGGGTCACATCGGGATGATCTCGAGCTCCGCCAAACGTGAGCACCTGTTCGCTGCCCTACGCGAGCGAAAGTGCCCGCCGGAACGCGTGGACCGGATCCACGCGCCGATCGGTCTACCGATCGGCGCGGAATCCCCCGCCGAGATTGCCGTCGCGGTTGTTGCCGAGATCGTCCAGAACCAGCATCCCCGACGTGCCAGTCGCCAGGAACGCGCCGCCCTGCCGTCGATCGAGGAGGCCGATGTCGTCTCATCGACGCGTTGACTTCACGCTCAACGGCCACCCCGCCTCGGTCTCGTGCGTCGACGAGAGGATCCTCCTCGATCTGCTGCGCGAGGACCTAAATTTGACCGGGACAAAACGAGGCTGCGATCTGGGGACCTGCGGGTGCTGTACGGTCCTCGTGAATGGTCGTCCTACCTTGAGCTGTCTTACCCTCGCACGCCTCGTCGAGGGGCAGAGCGTCACGACGATCGAGGGAGCAACACCGCCGCAGGGGCTGAGCCGGGTGCAGCGGGCGTTCGTCGAGCACGGGGCCACGCAGTGTGGTTTTTGCACGCCCGGCTTCGTGATGACCGCGGGCGCTCTTCTCGAGGCGAACCCTCACCCCAGCCACGACGAGATCGTGCGCGCGATCTCCGGTAATCTCTGCCGATGCACGGGGTACACGAAGATCATTGAGGCCATCGAAGCGGCGGCGACGGAGAGCCCCTGACCATGGCTTCGGAGTCGCCGACCGAGCATCGACTGTTGGGGGGCCGCATCGCCTACATCGAAGGACCTCTCAAGGTCACGGGTCGCGCGGAGTACACCGATGACATCAAGCGGCCAGGACAGCTCGTGGCTCGGCTGCTGAGGAGTCCGTGGCCGCACGCCCGCCTACGGCACCTCGACGTCAGCCGGGCACGCGAGATGCCCGGGGTCTACGCCGTTCTGACCGGGGAAAAGTATCCTACGCCCTTCGGCGTCCTTCCCATCACCCACGATGAAACGGCCATCGCGGTGGGAAAGGCGCGGTACATCGGAGACATCATCGCCGCCGTCGCCGCGCAGGATGAACTCACCGCCGAGCGTGCGCTAGCGGCGATCGACGTCGACGTGGAGCCGCTTCCTGAGTACTTGGACCCGAAAGTCGGCGTCGAACGCGTGGACGAGCCCATCCATGCGCGCGGACTCAACGGTACCAACATCCAGAAAGAGGTCGTCCAGCACTTCGGCGACGTGGACGCCGCCTTCGCCCAGGCGGCGGTGCGGGTTCGGGTCCGTGGCAACTTCGCCGGCGTGACGCACGCGTTTACCGAGCCACTGGTCACCATCGCCGAGGCGACGCCGGACGGTCGTCTCACCGTCTGGAGTGCGACACAGGTTCCTCACTACCTCCATCGGGCCCTTTCGGAGGTCCTCGGGATCGCCATGCACCGGATCCGGGTGATCAAGCCTGAGGTCGGTGGTGGTTTCGGTGGCAAGTCAGACCCTCTTCCGCACGAGATTGTGTGCGCTGCGTTGGCGCTCGAGACGGGACGTCCCGTGAAACTTCTGGTTGACCGGGAGGACGTCTTCTACACCAACCACGGCCGCCACCCCACGCAGAACGACGTTCGCATCGCTACCGATGCGGAAGGGCACATTGTCGGCTACGACATCGAGGCGCTGATCGATGGCGGTGCGTGGAGCTCGTTCGGTACCGTGACGACCTACTACAATGGCGTTCTCGCGATGGGGCCCTACCGGGTTCCGAACTTCCGCTACCGGGGCCGGCGCGTCTACACCAACAAACCGCCCTCCGGCGCGATGCGTGCGCACGGCGGGACGAATATTCGCTACTCGATCGAGGTCGCACTCGACGAGCTCGCCGAGCGTCTTCATCTCGACCCGTTCGAACTGAGGACCCGTAACGCGCTGCCCCCCAATTCCACGACGATCAACCAGTTCCGCATCACCTCGAACTCGCTCCTGAAATGTCTGGCAGCGGCTCGGACGCGCAGTGGATGGGATGAGAAATTCCGTCATCTTCCCTTCGGGGAAGGGGTCGGGCTGGGCTGCGGATTCTACATCTCGGGGTCGAACAGCCCCATACACTTTCAACCGAAGATGCCGCAGTGCACGGTGCATCTCAAGGTGGACCTCGACGGCGGGATCGCCGTCCATTCGATGCAGGCCGACATTGGCCAGGGTTCGAACACGCTGCTCGCCGCCATCGTGGCGGAGGTGGTGGGCGTCCCGATCGAATGGGTCCACGTAATCCGCGTGGACTCGGACGTATCGCCGGTCGACATCGGCAGCTACTCGAGTCGCGTCACCTTCATGATGGGAAACGCGGCGCGCCGAGCCGCCGAAGAGCTTCGGGACACGCTCCGCGCAGCGGCGGGAGAACTCTTGGGCGTCCCCGTGGACGGCGTGGCGGTGGGTCTCGCCGAGTACTTCCTTCGGGAGGACCCTACGCGCCGGGTAACCTATCTCAACGCCCTCCACAAGGCGATCGAGCGTTCGGGAGCCCTTACCGCGACCGGCGCTTACTCGACCGCCCCCCGCGGCGGGTCCTTCAAAGGTGCCCGGGCCGGGACCGCCCCCGCGTACTCGTTCGCGGCCTACGTGGCGCAAGCCAAGGTGGATGTCGAGACGGGGGAATATCGTGTTTCGAAGATCTGGGCGGCGTTCGATTGCGGGCGTCCTCTCAATCGCCTCGCGGTCGAGGGACAGATCGAAGGATCGATCCACATGGGTCTCGGTCAATTCATGGGCGAGACCATGAACTATCGCGGAGGCCGGATGCTCAACCCGGCTCTCCTCGAGTACAAGATCCCCATGCCCCAGCAGATGCCCGCCGTGGAGTGCCTCCTCGTCGGCGACCCGGATCCCGAAGGACCGTTCGGGGCCAAAGAAGCAGGGGAGGGGCCTCTCGTCGCGACGCTCCCGGCCGTCGCCAACGCACTGTACGACGCCATCGGGGTTCGTTTCTACGATCTTCCAGTAACACCGGACAAGGTACTTCGCGGGCTCGAGTCGCGCGAGCGCGAGGGACGGTCCTGGAAGGGGCGCTGAACCATGCATCTCGACCCGTTCGAACTTCACCGTCCGACGACCGTGGAAGAGGCCGTGGCGCTCGCTCGGCGGCACGCCGGGGCTGTCGATTTTCTGGCCGGCGGAACGGACCTTCTCCCCAACTACAAGATGCATCTCAACTTGCGGCCGCATGTGATCTCGCTCGACGGGATCCCCGAGCTCGCCGACCGCACGCCCGAGCGGGTTGGCGTGATGACCCGGCTGGCCGACCTCGAACAGGACCGGTCCTTCCGCTCGGCCTATCCCGGCATCGCAGCGGCCGTCGACGAGGTCGCGACGCCGCTCGTCCGTGCGAGCGCGACGGTGGGCGGGAATCTGATGGTCGAAACGAGATGCTTCTTCTTCAATCAGAGCTATTTTTGGCGGGAAAGCCTCGGGTTCTGTCTCAAAGCCGATGGCACCGCCTGCCACGTGGTACCCCAAACGACGAAGTGCTATGCCACCTTCTCGGGAGACCTCGCGCCGGCCTTCGGCGCGCTAGGTGCCGAGATCGAGGTCGCATCGATGGAGGGACGCCGACGCTTCCCCTTATTGGAGCTCTATGACGCCGCCGGCGATGGGATCCGACGGAACTCGCTCCATCCGGGCGAGCTCCTCGTGGCCGTCCATCTGCCTCCCACGGCACGCGGGCTCACGGCCACGTATCGAAAGCTTCGGGTTCGACCCTCGTTCGATTTCCCCGAGCTAGGACTTGCCGCAGCGGCCCGTTGGGAGTCCGACACTCTTCGGTCGCTCACGATCGTGGCAGGGGGGTTGGAG
>JBAUTP010000245.1:0-16362 GCA_049582265.1 Thermoplasmata archaeon | reverse complement strand
CCACGCCGCTGCGATCTCCGAACGCCGGGAGCCACACTCCGTCGGACCGGTAGGATTCTGAAAACGGTGTGATCGGCGTGTGGAATGCCGTGGACATTTGGGCGACGGTACCGCTAAGGCTCATGGTGAGCAGGGTTGCACTTGGTAGGACCCTGAGACCAAAGTTCTCAAAGTACGTGGCCACAGTGGAGTATGACGGACTCCCGAACTCACGCCCGATCTGATTGGCCGAGACAAACTGGTGGTACCGCATACTCGCCACGTCGCTCTGCTGATCGATGAGGTTCGATAGGTTCCCCGCAGGAACCAGGGTCAACGTCACCAAATCCGATGCCGTTGGGTCGTCCGCCGCCGGGTCCGGCAGAATCGAAAGTGAGCCGAGGGATGTGGCTCCTGCCCCATTGTATCCGGTCCCGCTGCCGGGGACGGCGACGAGCGGCCCGCTGGACGGCGCCGGCCCGGGGGTAACAGACCGCTGACCAAGTATCGGAGTCCCTTGACTTAGTATCGAATCGGCGGGGAAGGGCGAAGAAAGCTCAGCAGTAGTGTCGTTAACGACGGCAGTTGCGAGAAGGACTACGACGACGGCTAGGGCAACCGACGTGCCTAACCTCGGACCCAACGTCAATTTGGCAAATTGGGACATCATGGAGCTCTCGAGGTTGACAATGAAGTTCAATCGATTGGTTCTCGATTGCACAACCGGGAGGACTTGTCCAAGAGTGAACCAGAAGGCTGTTCACTGGGAGCATCGAACGAGCGACCATGCTTGTCGAGCAGTCGCAGCCGTTCCCTGAACCGAACACGCGGAACGCGCGCGTTCGGCGGCTATTCGACCGGCACGAGGGGGCTGCATGTCTTTTCTCAGCTCCTCGACTCGAGCCAGGAATCCCCGAATCGCGGCCGGGCCGGTTGGCGTGAGGTGGATGACTCTGGCTCTCATGTCCTCGAAAGTGCGACTGTCGCGCACGTAACCGGCACTCTCCATCCTCATGATGCGAGCCGCGAGATTCCCCGACGTTAACTGGAGCCTGTCCTAAAGCGTCTTAAATCGGACCAACCCCCGCACGGCAAGGGAGAGCGCAATGGATAGCCGCGCCCGCACCGGGTCCAGAGATCGCCTGCCGACGGGATCCAGCGCAGTTTCATGCTCCGGCATCAAGAATCGCCATGGCGTGCCGCTGCGCGGGGAATGCAAGCAAGATCGCGGCCGCGAAGTAGGCAATCGTCACCTGAAACAAGAGCACAGCGGCTAAGGTTGCCCCCGGCCCGGGCATCAGTATGAGGGGGTAAATGGACGAACTACCGAGCAGGTACGCCTGATGAGATCGCCGTTAGGTCAAGGCGACCGGACAGACTGTGCATACACCCCTTGCGGTGGAAAAAGTTGGTACACGATTTCCTATAGGCTGGGCAGGGGAGAGAGATTCTCTCCCCGCCGAAAGGGTTAGCAGTTCCGCGGGTCTTTACAACCGCACTTCGGCATGTTCCCTCCGACCACTTCAATAGGTGAAGTGCTCATAAGGCGCCGCTACGTACGGACAGAGTGTCGCAGGGTTGCGAATGCGCGGAAGGCGACCTACGCTGTCCTTGCCCGCCGATCGGGCTGATCGACATCGTCGGAAAAAAGTGGGCGGTCTGCGTCGTCTCGCTCCTAGGCGAGTATGGCACCGTGCGGTTCGGACCCATTCAGAAGTGTCTCTCCGGGGTCAGCCCAGCGACGCTGACCTCCACGCTTCGGTCGCTGGAACGGGCGAAGCTCATACGTCGGGTGCCGGCGGAAGGTCCCAGGGGGCCGGTACGGGCGTACACCCTCACTGACTCCGGCCGTTCCCTGCATCAAAGCATCCTACCCCTCGCTCACTGGCTCCAATCCGCGTAGGTTCACCGGCGCAAATCGGCCTCGATCCCTCTGCCCCGTCCGGGGGTTCGCTGAGCTCGGGCAAGGAGTTGGACCTCTTTCCGTCGGAAGCAGCCCCGGGCATGATCATTGACGATCCCGACGGCCTCCATCCATGCGTAAACGATGACGGGACCCACGAACTTGTACCCCCGCTCCTTGAGGAGCGTGGACAGCTTCTCGGAAAGGGGAGACCGCGTTCCGACGGGCCTCGACTGCTGGATGGGCTTGCCACCGGCCACACCCCAAACGAAGGCTGAGAAACTTTCGCCCCTAGCGTTCATCCGCAGGAAGGCGCGTGCGCCGGCGATGGTCGCCTCGATCTTGGCCCTCGAGCGAACGATGCCGGGGTCGTTCATGAGTCGCGCCACATCCATGCTGTGGAACCGTGCGACGCGCTGGGGGTCAAATCCCCGGAAGGCCGTACGGAACGCATCGCGCTTGCGCAGAATGATCGTCCAGGAGAGGCCGGCCTGAAAGCCATCGAGCATGAGTTTCTCCCACAGGCTTCGGCTGTCGTATTCGGGAACACCCCACTCCTCGTCGTGGTAGGTGCGAAGTAGGCCCTCGTGCTCCGCCCAGGAACAGCGTCGAACGGCGCCAGACCCGGCCATCGTTACCGGGCTCGCGTCAGGATGGCCATGGTCCGCCTCGAAGATCCATCGCGACCGCGAGATTGAACTTTTCGAATCGGAGACGCACGTCGGCCCGCGTTCCGTTCGCTGTGGTGCGGATGACCCGACTTCGGGGAGGAGGACCTACCCCACTTCCCTTTCGACTTCGAGAGCCCGACGAGCCGACGGTTGTCGACCCGTTCACCGGGTGTCCTCGCGTCCCGCGACGGGAGTCCGAAACAGCATGCCACCAATCCGGCCGTCGCTCGGGAAGGATCTCTATCGGGCTCCGATGGGATGAGGCATTCGCCGTCCCCCGGCGTTGACACCGGCGACTGCCACGAGGCCTGCCTAGCTCCGCCGACCCGAGGTGGTTCAGCGGGACAGGTACTTTCGAAGGGGGTCCCAGTACGATTCTTTCCAGCCGGAGGAGAGATGCCCCAGATGTTCTACGGGTACTCCGGAGTGCGTAAACTTGACCCGAGTCCCGCGGGGGCTCGACGCTAGGTCGTAGCGGACCTTGGAGAGGTGGCCCTGGGGCCACGTCTTATCGCTGGGAACCCACGATTGAACGATGGTCCTCCCGGGCACGAGTTTGAGGTTGGTCCCGTGAATGTAGCCGCCCCATGCCATGAACTTCCCTCCCACTCTCGGACTGATGCGCGCGGCGGCACCGCTGAAGTCCATGTGGCCCTTGCTGGTCATCAACGCGGCATACACCTCCCGGGGTGTCCCGGGCAGCACGACGGTCTGCCGAATGGTACCTACTTTCATCGCATGGACTCTCCCGCTCGCCACGGTGGGATCCTCGATAAAACATGGGGTCTCGCCTGAACAACCGGATCGCGGGTCCTCGAATGGACCTCACCGATCCCAACGGCGCGGCGTCGCGTTAGGTGGACAACGCGTGCAGGCTCCGGGCCAGGGCGAAGAAGTCCTCCGGCCGGAGTGTCTCCGGGCGACGGTGCTCCCAATCCTTCGGCCATCCGGCCGCTCGCGCCAATTCCTCCGGGGATGTTCCGCGTGGGGTCACCCGGGGCAGCAGGTTGGCGAGCTGCTTTCGACGTCCGGAGAAGAGCCGCCGGAGCATCTCCTCGAAACCCCCTTCCGAGGGAACGGGAAGTTCTCCCGAACGCCTCAGGAAGCGGAGGATCCGTCCCTCTACCTCGGGCTCCGGCTCAAACGTCGTGGGAGCGACGACCTGGAACAGCTCGACGGAGCCGTGCAACGCCGCCAAGATCGAAAGGCGTCCGTACACCCGTGACCCCGGTCCGGCCGCCAGCCGTTCGGCCACCTCGCGCTGCACAAGAGCGATCACGCGCGGGATGCGGAGGTCGAAGGCGCGTACCAAAATGAGTGTCGCGACGGAGAAGGGGAGGTTCCCCACGAGCGCCCCAGGTCGGCCCCACTCCGCGGTCAGAGCATCTGCCTCTCGGACCTTGGCTTCGCCTCGGAAGCGCCCGCGCAGATGGGCGGCCAGCTGGCGGTCCCGCTCGATCACCGTGAGAGGAGTTATCCGACGTCGAAGGAGAGCCTCGGTCAGCATTCCGAGTCCGCCCCCGACCTCTACGACCGGGGTCCCCGGGGCGACTTCCACCAGCGCGGCTTCGGCATCGGCGACGAAAGGGTCGGTGAGGAATGACTGTCCCCAGCTTCGTTTGGGGCGGACGCCCAGACGCTCGAGTTCGGCCGAGATCCCTTCGCGCGTCGCGGTCGCCGCGCGCTCGGGGCTACGGGGCGACGAAGAGCCGGTACTTGTCGTCAACGCCGCTCAGTTCCAGCTCGATTCGTCCCACGACGAGCCGTTCGGTGTTGTGAAGGTGGAGCCTCTTGTCGAGCTCCTCGAAGGTCTGGAACGGTGCACGGCGGCGTTCGTCGAGGATCGTCTGCATGGTCTTCTTGCCGATCCCCGGCAGGAGCTCGAGGAGGTGGAACCGCCGAGAGACCGCGGGGGCCTCGTTGAAGAAGCGTAGATACTTCGCGGCATTCCCCTTCACGACCTGCTCGAGCACCGAGCTCAGCTCGAGGCGAGCAGCCGACGTGAGCTCGTCGAACCCGATGCGGCGTCGCACGTGGTCGACCACGGACGGTGTGCCTTCCTGGGGGACGAGAGCGACTCGCGTCCCGGGGGAAAACGCCGTGCCGGGGCGGGGAACGAGCTCGAAGAGCTTGAGCTCGGACTCACCGATGGCCAGCGCGACCGGCTCTTTGTGGTAGCCACGTTCGGTCTGGCGACCGGTCGGCAAGTAATCCAGAATGTACGCGAAGGATTCCATGGGCGTTACCCCCCATCATCGGTGATGCGCCAGGATCTCGAGCAGCCGGCTGAGCTGCGTTTCATCGAGAACGACCCGTTCCTTCGAGAACAGGAGGCGGATCTCTTCCGGGTATTGGGGGAGAACATCGGCAAGCTTGACAGCGAGCGTGGCATCCACGAACGGGAGCTCGCGGAGGTCGGTGATGAGCTTCCGGGTTGCCTCCGGAGTGAGGCGAACGAACGTCTCGGCGTGCTGTAGGGCAAGTGTCGCTTCCCGGGGGAGCGTGCGGCGCGTAGCTTCGGCGGCGAGCATGTCCTTGACGGCGCTGAGAGGGATCGGCTCAGGCATGGGTCCTCCGGGGGGTCGGGGTAAGGTCGGCCGAACGAAGATGCACGGGGTTGGCGATCAGCTCCTTCGGCTTTCCGCCATCCAGGAACGAGAGGCGATAGGCTCGGCCCATTCGACCCAGGACGAGGCAGGTCCGTCCTTGGTAGCGGGGATGCGGCTGACCGTGCGGGTCGGACGCTTCAAGGCGTACCACGACGCGGTCCCCTACCTCGAACTCTTGAAGGTAGCGAGTGATGGGAGGCATCCCGCGGTCGCGCGAGTCCTTGGTGAGCACCCCGCGGGTGCGGGACCGGGAGCCTTTCGAACTCTTGACCATGGTCAAACCTCAGTATCGTGGACCTCAAGCACGTCGAGAAAGTCCACGCTCAAGGGGACGCCAACGAGCGACGCCAAGTTCGGTTCGGTGCGCCCTCCATCGCCTTCCACCCACTCCTTGATGTATGTCCCTGCTTCGGTTCGGACGTCGAGCGTGAATCGTCCTGGTGCGGAGTCCACCAGCTGCACCTCCACGACCCGACGATGGCGTACGCGGTCGGACCGCCGGTGGGCGACGCGGGTGGGCGTTCGCTGGGCGATGGCTCGGCCCGTGACCAGCCCAAGGACCTCATTAATCTTTGCTGGGGGCACGTCGCCTCGGACTCCAACGCGATAGCTCTTTTCCGGCGTGGCCTCTTTGACGCGAACCACGTCGGAGGCCGACGCATGCTGGAGTCGAGCGACCTCGATCCGGCCCGCCGCGGTCCGATTGATCGCCTCCTGGATGGCCTCCACGTTGAGCGTCCGATGACGAGGATCGAGGACCTCGATTACGAACGGGCGGCCCTGGCCGAGCATACGCGCGTCGATGTCCTCCCGCCCCATGCCGTGGAATCGGCTCGTCCGGCCCCCGGTCACTTCGAGAAGCGGGCCCGCGACGAGCTCCTCGACGCTTTCCGCGTAGGTCTTTCCCGTTCCCTGACAATGCTCGCATCCTCGGCCGTGACATCGGCGACAGGGCCATCGGGTCTGGGGAAGCGTTCGGTCGAACTTCCGGTAACGACCGCTCAGGTACAACGGTAGGATGGTCACCTCTACCCGCCCCGCGGAAAGGTCGGCGAGGAACACGACGTCGGGCGCGTCGGTGACCCCCTCGGCCCCGGTCCGAGCCCCGACGCGTTTTCCTAGCTCGCGGTTGAACGCTCCGCGAGCGCTCTCTCCCCACGACGTCCCGACCTCGACCCAGATCGCTTCCTCATGCGCCAGGATCTCGGGCTCCCAGCGAGAACCACACGTGAACCGGTGCCACTCCGTTCCGGCCCCCGCACGTTCGACCCGGTCGACCCAAACCTCCCAGCGGTCAAAGGACCCCCAGCAAAGCGCACAGGGTCCCTCGGGGAGCTTCGGAGCTCCCACCGCCGCGAGCAGCTGGGTGGCACGGTCCTCGTTCGTCAGACCATGTCCCAAGCGACCGAACAAGCGGCCGAAGCACGCGCGACAGAGGGGGAGCTCGGCGGCACGACGCGCCGATGCCAGGACCGTCGGGTCAAGCGGCAGAGGAGGGGAAGCAGAGGGAGTGGCCACGTCGGACGTGGGAGGTCGAGCCGAGCCGCCTAGAAGAGTTCGCTCCTTCCTCGGAGCGCGAGGGTGTCGGGTGTATAACCGCCCATGGAAGGGAAGGTTCATAGCGGGAGCCTAGCATCCTCGCGCGTGGCCGTCATCACCGAGGACGAACTGACCCGCGCGATCGAGCGTACGCTCGTCGCGCGAGGCAAGATGCCACCGGAAGAAGCCCGCCCGACGGCCCGGATGATCATGGGGTACTTCGGGCATGACGACGCGGTCCTTGACAACAAACTCACGAGCGAGGACCGGGACCGGTTCTATCGGCTCGAAGAAGAGGGGCTCCTCACGAGCGAAGAGGAGGATGCGACGGTCTCGCGAGGCAAGACGTGGCGGATCCACTACTGGCTCCTCAAGAAGTCCCGGATTCGGGATGTCGGGCAGACGAGCCAGACGACCGATCAAGGTGGGGCCGAGGCGATCTACCGGGATATCGGCGACAGCGCATGGTCCCGACGGGATGAGTCTCCGATGCGGCCGCCGGCGTCCTAGCGCATTCTCAGCGGGTCGGTGGCCCGGAGGGCCGGTTGCGCGCCGGCGGAGGGCGGAAACGGTTCGCTCCCCCCATGGCCGCGGACAGGTTCGGGTCAGCGATGACACGGCGAACATACTCGATCGCCGAGAACGCGTAGAAGATCGCAAGGAACAACCCCAGGTAGTCCGCATAGGTCTGAGCGGTCGAACCGAAGCCGAGAAGGGCCGCGATCACGCCGAGCGAAGCCAACACGTTGAAGGTGGCGTGCATCAGGACAGCCAGCAGATAGTACCGGCCCGATGCGCCGGATTGTCCGGCCAGCTTGCTCTTCGCATAGCCGTAGCCGAACATGCCGGTCGAGCTGCCGTGAAGGAGAACGCTCGAGAGGCTCCGAACGAGGATGAGGGCAATCCCGGCGGCGAGGCCTCCGGTCACGTACGCACCGACACCGTAGAGCAAGGTTTCGAGGAATCCAAACCCCAGACCCACGCTCGCGCCGAAGACCGGGCCATCCGAAACGAGTCGGAGGCGGGAGGCTTGCGCCACCACGCCCGATGCTTTCAGCGCCTCTTCGATCAACGGGGCCAGGACGAGGATGAGGAAGAACACCCCCGCCGTCGAACTGCCGTTGAGGAACGTGAATTCCGGTGCGGGGTACGCCTGCGAGAACGCGGTCCCACCGGCGACCAGGGCGGCCTCGAGGATGCCCGCCACGATGGTCGCGATGACCGCTCCGTACACGAAGGACGAGAGAAGGGGCCCCCAGGGCTCGGTCGCAAAGCGCTCGCTCTTACGTACCCAGGAAAGGTAGAACAGAGCGGGAACGAGGGCGACGAGGAGCAGAAGAAAAAGGTCGAGGGCCGTCACGCTCGCGCTCATGTGGGTGCAGGACCGCTTCCTCCTACGGACGGGGGGTATGAGTAGAATCCTTGCCCGCTCTTCCGTCCGATCTGGCCGGCCTCGACCATCGACCGGAGCATCGGACAGGGCCGATACTTGGGATCACGGAAGCCGTCCCAGAGAACATCGAGGATGGCAAGCGCGGTGTCCAATCCGACCAGATCGAGGAGCTCGAGCGGCCCCATCGGATGGTGGAACCCCAACTTGTACGCGGTATCGATGTCCTCTCGCGTCGCAATGCCCTCGTACAGCATCCAGACGGCCTCGTTCCCGAGGACGGCCAACGCTCGCGTCGTCACGAACCCCGGACTGTCCTTCGAGGTGACGACGGTCTTCCCCAAGGAGAGTGCGAAGGCCTTAGCCGCATCCACGAAGTCGGCTCGCGACCGCACTCCCGGAATGATCTCGACCAGTGGCATCTGCAGCACCGGGTTGAAAAAATGGATTCCGACCAGACGTTCGGGCTCCTTCATCGTCGAAGCGATCGATGTGATCGGCAAGGAGGAGGTATTGGTCGCGAGGAGCGCGCCGGGTTTGGAGGCGAGCTCGATGTCCCGAAAGAGTTGACGTTTCAGCGCCAGGTTCTCGGGGGCGGCCTCGATGACCCAATCGGCCGAGTCGAGACGTCGGAGTCCGATGGCGAGATCGATGTTCGCCAGAGCATCGGACGAGTCGCTCGCGGGGATCCGGCCCTTCGCGACTCCGGCGTCCAGAGCGCGTTGAAGGTTCGCCCGTCCACGCTGCACGAGCTCGTCACTTACGTCCTCGAGTGTCACCGCGTAGCCCGCCAACGCGCACTGGGCCGCGATCCCACTTCCCATGATGCCCGCACCGATCACGAAGACCCGTTGCCGGATCGACTGACGCGGGTCGCTGTCCGCAGGGTTCTCGGCCATCGTCCCCCTACGAGTCGGCGACGGGCATAACCATGCCGCGGGCCTCGTCGAGATACGTGCACGCCCGACACCGTTCGCCGGCCGCCGGCGAACCGCACTGAAGGCATCGCCCCGGAGTCCCCATCGAGCTGTCCGTGTCCAGTAACGGGAGCAGCCGTTCCCGTGTTCGAACGAGAGCATGGCGTGTTCCCGGGAGTGCCTCTTCGAGCTGCCAGACGACCTCCCGAAAGACGTTCCGTGCCGCGTGCGTGGCGTGCGGACACACTCCATGGTCGAACGGGAGGTGGCTCAAATGAGCGTAGAGGAACACCTCTCGTTCGGGTATCATCGCGAGGGGTGCGACCCGCGGAACGAGTCCGGGCTGGCGGCTTCGGTGCGGTGCCATCCTCCGAAGTCGATCGAGGTCCGCTCGTGCGAGGTTCATGAGGACCGTTTGCGCGAGGTCATCGAGGTTGAACCCCAGCACCAGGACCTGGGCGTCCACCGCTTGCGCGGTGTCGTTCAGAAGGCGGCGTCGCCAGACCCCGCAGAAGGAACACGGGATGGTACCGGGAAGCGTGGCGGCCGCGCCATCCGTCGTGACCCCGAGCGCGTTCCGCGTGTGGACGATACGATGCTCGATGCCGAGTAGCTGTGCGAGTTCCGTCGCTCGCGCGATCGTACCGGTCCGGTATCCTTTGATCCCTTCATCGACGGTGATCGCCACCAAGCGTACGTTGGGGCGTCGAGCGAAGTACTCGTGGACGAACGTGAGGGCTACGCTAGAATCCTTTCCTCCCGAGAGCGCCACCGCGATCGTCCCGCCCGCGAACCGTGGGATCTGTCGGTGCATCTCGCGACGGACGCGCTCACGGACGGAGGCACGAAAGTGGGTCCCACATAGGTGAGCCCCGCGGTACGGTTGGTCAACCACCGCATCCTTCGTGCACGAGGAACACTCCACGGTCGGCTCATCATCGCGCGGCTATTTGAGTTGGGAACATCGCCCTCCGCATTCCCGTTCGACGGAGTCGCGCGCGTGCTTGCAACTGCGGCTCAACGCTTAACTACCCCTCGACGGGCCAAGTGCTGTCTGATGGCGTACGCGGACCTGTCGCGCACGCGCGGAGGCGCGCGGAGACGCTCTACAGACGAGCCCGGCGCGCCGCCGACGTCGTTTTCGACGCTCGAGATCGTGGAGCGATTTCAACGCATGTTGCAGGCACGCGAGAGGAGTCCGTGTACCGTCAAGCAGTACGGTCACATCGCGCGTACGTTCCTCGGCTACGTCGGTAAACCTCTCGATGAAGTGACTCCCCAGGACCTCGAGAGCTTTCGCGAGTACCTGGTCCTCCAGCGCCATTACTCGAAGAACTCGGTCTATACCACGGTCCGCGGGTTGGCCTGTCTCTTCCGCAGCTTCGGACTGAGCGCGGCGGAAGGGCTGCAGCCTCCACGTCGCCCCGAACGACTCCCGCGGTACCTGACCGAAGAAGAAACCCATCGGCTGTTCGAGGCCGTTCAGGAATCGCCCCGTGATTCCGCCATGATCCACGTGCTCGCCTACTGCGGCCTCCGAGTGAGCGAGCTCTGCAACCTCTTGACCGAGGACATCGATTTCGACCGAAATCTGCTCCACATCCGCTCGGGAAAGGGCGACAAGGACCGGGAAGTCGTCATGGAGGACAAGACCCGGGCGGCCATCGAGCGCTACTTGACCGAACGCACTCTCGCCGGGGAGAACAGCCCGCGACTCTTCGCGGTGGGACCCGTGACCGTCGAGCGTGCGGTTCGTCGGGCTGCGAGGACCGCCGAGATCACGCGCCGGGTGACCCCGCATGTGCTCCGTCACACGCTGGCCACGGCCCTTCTGGGTCGAGGTCTCGATATCCGCTACATCCAGAAGTTGCTGGGACACGCGTCGGTCGCCACGACGCAGATCTACACCCACGTGGAGACCCACCAGTTGCGGGATGCCTACCAGCGGGCGAAGCCGGAGTATTAAATCCGGGTTGGGTCGCCGAACCCGTGGAGCCTCCCCCCACCGCCGAGGTCCTGGTCCTCGGAGCCGGTATCGCGGGCTGTGCTCTCGCCTACCACCTCGCGCTTCGGGGGGTCGACCCCGTAGTGGTCTATGACCCGCAGACGCCGGCCGCAGGAGCGAGCGGACGTGCCGCGGGGATCCTGACCGAGCAGCTATGGAACCGTTGGGATGCCGAGGTGGCTCGGGAGACGCACCGGGAATATGCCGACCTGTGCCGGCGGTGGGACCCGGAGGCCTACCGGCAAACGGGGTTCGTACGATTCACCACCCAACCGGAATGGAAGCCCGCGGTCGATGAGGCCCTCGAACGTCTGCGCAGTTGGGGGGTCGATGCCACCGAGCCGAGTTCCGCGGACCTTACGCGCTGGGTTCCGGCGGGTCGCTTTGACGATGTCGCGGCGGCGATCTACTCGCGGCACGACGGATGCGTCACGCCGAGCACGATCACGACGATCTACGCGGAAGGGGCGCGTCAGCGGGGCGTGACGTTCGACTTTGGACAGCCAATGCGGTCACTGTCCCACGAAGGCTCCGTATGGTCGTTGGAGTTGCCGACCACGACGCTCCGCGCACGCCAGGTCGTCGTTGCCGCCGGGGCATGGTCGAAGGCCCTGCTCATCGACCTGGGATGTCCGATGCCGCTCGCGCCGTATCGGACGCAAGCGGCGTCGCTTCGGACCTCCGGGCCGACGCCCGATGAATGTCCGTCGGTCCACGATCTTGACACCGACGTCTACGTTCGTCCCGAGGGACACGGTCGGCTGCTGGCCGGCGACGGGACCGAGAAAACCGAGGCCGACCCGAACCGATTCGTTCCGGGCGGCGATGAATCGTTCCTCGGTCATCTGGCGGAAAGCCTGTCGGGCCGCTTTCCCGGTTGGAAAGATAGCCAGGTGATCGCCGCCTGGGCGGGGGTGTGTACTGCCACGATCGACCGGCGACCCCTAGTCGGACCCGTCAGTGGAGCTCCCGATATTTTTCTGATCACAGGCTTCAACGGCTTCGGGGTCATGCGCGCAGGGGGAGCGGCCCGCCGACTCGCGGACCTTTTGGCCGACGGCCCAGGGTCCAACGGAGCGGAAGAGGCACTGCGTCCCGTCTGGCCCGGTCGCTTCAGCGGCCCCGTCCGTTCCTTCGCACCGAGGCCGGGCTTCACCTTGGAACCCGGCGATCATCCTCGCTTCTGATCATCGGCCGACGCGCGTATCCGAGCGAGCTTTTCGAGAAACTCGACCCCTTCCCCCGTGGTCATCGGAGCGCCGTCCGGACGGCGCAAGGGAAGTCCTGCCGCGGAACAGGCGTCCTCGGGAGAGGAGCCTTCGAGGAGGGAACGAACCGCACGGAGCTCGAGCCGGGTCAGAGCGACCCCGGCCAAGGTGAAGTCCTCGAACGCCTCGTACGCGATGGGGCACACCGTCGACGCGAGGGCGGCGAGCTCGGCCGCATACCAGCGGATCTCCTCCTGGGCGTGGGGGTCGAGCCGGAGACTCAGGAAATGAAGGAGATTCCAGAGGTCGATCTTCCAATACCATTCGGTGTAGTACGCGAGCGGCAGCACAAGACGCGCGGTCTCGCGTGCGACGCCTTCCTCGAGCGCCTTGGTGTAGGACCGATACGCCTCACCACTGATCCGTTCGATATCGTGGCGGAAGGTTTCCACGACCGCGGCCGGGAGCGCCTCTCCTCGACCCTGTTTGTTCCGACCCGACTGACGTCGTACTTCCTCCGGAGCCGGGACCTCGAACTCATCCGGGACGATCGAGTACCGGGCCGAGTATTCGTTGACGGAAGCGGTCCGATGGCGGATCCACTGGCGGGCAACGAAGATCGGGAGCCGAACGAGGAACTTGAACTCCACCATCTCGAACGGCGTCGTATGACGGTGACGCATCAAGTATCGGATGAGACCGCGATCGTCGCGAACGGACTTGGTCCCCTGTCCGTAGGACACGCGCGCCGCTTGCACGATCGCCGCGTCGTTCCCCATGTAGTCGACCAACACCACGTAGCCATGGCCCAGCACGGGGCGCTTCACACCGATGAGGCGGTCCGCCGCTGGGACCGACGGACGCTCCATGGGCGCCGAAGATTCCATCTCGCTCCGCAATCCCGGTGGGATTATGAACTCGACCGCCGCGAAGGAGGGAGCACACCCGAAGGAAGGTACATTCGGAGCGCGTCCGATTCACAGCAGGGGCGCCTCGTAGGTGCCCCATAGTTCCAGGTTCACCAAGGTGGGAGATCCCGTGGAGCGGACGATGAGAGAGTACCCGGATCCGTCCGTCGTAAAGGTGAGGGTGCCGGCGGCAACGTCGCTTGAAAAAATCACCCTCCCGGCAGAGTTCTCGAGCTGAAGGCTGACGAGTCCGCCCCCCGCGTTCGACCACATCACCGAGGCTTGGCCGCCGGCCGTGGTTCCGAAGGTCACCTCCCCTTCCACCGTGAACGAATAGCTGACCCGGTCGGTGAAGGAGTGGCGGACCGGGAGGAGGGTCAATGCGAGGATGGTCGCGACCACCGCCAGGATCACGACGGTCGCAAGGACGCGATTTCGGTGATGAGGGGGCGGGACCAACGGCGAGGACGTCACGGTGACCGGAGTACGAGAGGCCTTCGGGGCATTAGGCTCCCATGAGGGGGCCGACGGGGAAGGAGGGACAAGGGATTATTGCTCGTCCGTCGGTAGCGAGTGACCGGGAGCAGGAATGAGTCGCATCTTCGTGGGCGTCGCCTGGCCCTACGCCAACGGCCCGTTCCATTTGGGCCACCTAGCCGGAGCCTACCTGCCCGGGGACATTTTTTCCCGATACCATCGGCTACGGGGGGACGAGGTCCTGATGGTGTCGGGCTCCGACATGCACGGGACCCCTACGCTTCTGACCGCCGAGCGGGAGGGCGTCGCGCCGGAAGTGGTGGCGAACCGAAACGATCGCATCAACCGCGAGGCGTTCGCTCGACTGGGGATCTCGTTCGACCTCTTTACCACTACGCGGACCCCGGTCCATGAACGCACCGTCGACGAGTTGTTTCTGAAGCTGCTCGAGGACGGGTACATCGATCGTCGAACCGAGGAGAACGCCTACTGCCCGAAGGACCGTCGCTTTCTACCGGACCGGTACGTCACCGGAGAGTGCCCCCATTGTCACAACCCGAAAGCTCGAGGTGACGAGTGCGATAACTGTGGCCGGGTGCTCGAGCCGAGCGAGCTCGGTCATCCCGTGTGCAGTATCTGCGGGACGCCGGCGGAGTTTCGGCCGTCCGAGCACTTCTACCTGCTCCTCGATAAGCTGAGCCCGCAGCTCGACGAATACCTCATCGACAAGACCTACTGGCGGTCGAACGTGCTAGGAGTCGTCCGGCATTTCCAAGACGTGGGACTTCGACCGACGCCGATCACGCGCGACATCGAATGGGGCGTTCCGATCCCGCTTGACGGGTATGACGGGAAGCGATTCTACGTGTGGTTCGAGGCGCTCATCGGGTATTTGTCGGCATCCCGAGAGTGGGGAATACGAACCGGCCGTCCGGAAGCGTACCTCAAGTACTGGGGCCCGGGCCAACCGGTGCGCCATTACTATTTCGTCGGCAAGGACAACATCTTCCAGCACACCCTCGTGTGGCCTGGGATCCTCCTGGGCCACGGGGACCTGCCTCTTCCCTATGATGTGCCTGCCAACGAATGGCTCCGCGTTCGAGGGGGGAAGATCTCGAAGTCGAGCCCCGAAGACGAAGCCGCCTTTGCCCCCGCACTTCTCGCCCGCTACGCGCCCGACGTGATACGGTTCTACGCGGCCCTGCTCGCTCCTCAGAACCATGATACGGAGCTGGACTGGAACGAGTTCCATCAGGTGATGGAGGAGGTGCTGGCCAACCAGTACGGGAACCTCGTGCAGCGGCTGCTGGTTCTGACCCGGGATCGGTACGCGGGACGCGTCCCGACACCTCCGGACGGCTGGGAGCCGACCGCGCCGGGGGGCGTAGGGGATAGGATCCGAGAGGCGCACACGCGGATTACCTCCGAGCTCGAGGCGGTCCATCTCAAGGAAGCCCTCGACCTGGCCCTGGCCGAGGTGCGGGACGAGAACCGAAGGTTCCACGATGCTCAGCCCTGGCGGGCAGAGGAGAAGGATCGAGCCAAGGTCCTCTACGAGGGACTCTGGTTGCTCAAGGCGCTCGCCACCTGGCTCGCGCCGTACCTTCCGTTCTCATCGGCGGACGTATTTCGGATGCTGGGATACCGCGAACCTCCCGGCGCGGGGAACTGGGACGGAGCGCTCGTCCCGGTCGTGCCCGACCAGGCCCTGGGCGAGATCCGTCCCCTCTTTCCACGGGAAATGCCAAGTTCGAAGGGTGGCCCGCCGGGTGCTGATCCCAAGGTCACGCAGGGTCTTCCACCGCTGTTGCTTCGTGCCGCGACGATCGCGAGCGTCGAGCCACACCCTTCCGCCGACAAGCTCTACGTTCTCCGACTGGACGTCGGGGAAGCCTCCCCGCGCACGGTCGTGGCCGGCCTGCGCCCCTTCTACTCTCCTGAGCAGCTCCAGGGACGCCGAATCGTTCTGCTGTCGAATCTCGAGCCTCGTACGATCCGCCGGATCACGTCTCAGGGAATGCTCCTCGCGGCGGACAACGGTGAGCGAGCTCTGCTCATCGAGCCCCCGGAAGGGGTCGAACCCGGCACCCTAGTGGACGGGGCGGCCGCGGACGCCCCGACCATCGGCTACGCGGCGTTCGACTCCACCCCGCTCCGCATCGGCCGAGTGGAGCGCCGTGAGGGAAGTGAGCTCGTGATCTCGATCGGAGATCGCGAGGTCCGGGCGACGGAGGTCGCGCGTCCCGGCGATCTCGTGGTCGTTCGGTTGACCTCGCCGGATGCCGCGTCAGGAACGGTCCTTACCATGGCCGGCGGCAGGCTCATCCGACCCGATGGCGCCAGCCCTTCCGGGAGTCGCGTCCGATGAGCGGGAGCCTTCGATTGGACATGCACGTGCACAGCGTGCACTCACCGGACTCCCGACTCACGCTGGAGACGATCGTGGAGTTGCTGGGCCCCCGGGGGCTTCAAGGGTTCGCTCTTACCGACCACAACACGGTCGACGGTCACGTCCGCTTGCACGAGCTTCAAAGGAGGTTTCCACGTTACCTTTTCATCCCGGGGGTGGAGGTGTCCACCGCCGACGGACATCTTCTGGCGTACGGTATCACGTCACCACCTCCCCGGGATCGACCCGTAGCAGAGACCGCGCGCTGGGTGGCGGACCATGGAGGCGTTTCGGTCCTGGCCCACCCGTATCGCGCCGTCCACGGGGTGGGGGACAAGATCGCTCAGACGGTCCAGGTGACGGGGCT
>JBAUTP010000244.1:0-1592 GCA_049582265.1 Thermoplasmata archaeon | reverse complement strand
CACGTACCCTAACGCTCGTTCCTCGGGAAGGTCATCCGAGACATCGATCCCATCCCGTAGAAGTCTTCCGCGGCGGACGGGGAGGAAGCCGGCCAGTGTTCGAAGGAAGGTGGTCTTGCCCGCGCCCGAGGTCCCGAGAACGGCGACCGCCTTCGTGGGGTCGAGCGTGAGCGCGACCGGCCCCAAATGAAATCCATCGAGGTCGGTTTCTAGTTCGTCCACGACCCACCGGCTCATGGATTGAGCTCACCTCGGCGCCACGGAACCCACCCCGAGCGTTCGCCCAATCGAATGACTACAAAGAGGGCGAACGCGATCAGAAGGAACAGCGAGCTCACCGCGGCCGCATCCGCGAGGTCGCCGCCCAGGTACAGGTTGTAGATGTACACGGAGATCGTCGACGTGACGGGCCCATTGTAGGGGCCTCCCGGGTAGACCGCGGAGGCGAGGATGAGGAGACCGCCGATTTCGCTGACCGCCCGCGCCCATGTCAGGACGAGGCCCGCTACGACCCCGCGACCGGCGAGAGGCAACGTCACCGTGACGAACGCCGTCGCACTTCCCGCTCCGAGAGATCGAGCGGACTCGATGACGCGCTCGTCTACCGCCCGGAACGAGAGCTCACTCGCCAGCACGGTGTAGGGGGCGCTGACGAACGCCATCACGAGGACGACGCCCCAGATCGTGTCGGAGATGGGAAAACCCAGCCGCTGGGTGACGGTGTAGAGCGGCGTTCCCGGGACAATCAGGAAAAAGAGCCCGAGACCGACGAGAAGGTGCGGAACGACGACAGGGAGCGCGACGAGCGCTTGGACGATGGACCGGCCGGGAAAGGCATGTCGGGCCAGTACGTAGCCGAGGGGGATACCAAAGACGACGGCGACCAGAACCGCGATCCCGGAGGAGTAGAACGTGAGCCAAAGGGCCACTCGGACCGCAGAGGTATTCGCCGCCTCCACGATGCGCGAGAAAGGGGCGTATGTCAGTAACGCGTAGATGGGTAGAACGAAGAGGAGGAGGAGCGAGGCGGACAACACGCCCTGAAGCACGAACCAAAGGGAGGCCCTCCGGCGACGCTTTCGCGGGTGAGCGGGAGGTGGGTCCATTCCCGCCCCCGCCGTCGTCTCAGGTTGGGGCAAGATAGCCACTCACCCAAGCAGGCATCGGGGCGATGTCCGGTGCGAGGACAGAAGGAACAGCACTCGGAGCGTTGGTCCATCCAGGGAAGATAGGCTGGAATGCCCCTCCCTTGGCGATGATGGACGAGCCCAACGGAGAGAGCAGGAGGTGAACGAAGGCTGCGCCAAGTTCCGGGTTGGGAGCGTTCGAGGGGATCGTGACTCCGAAGAGCACCGGGGCGGCTTTCACGGACGTAAGGCTTCCGGTGCTGACAATGATCTGCGTGGTCAGAGAGGCGTACTGTGAAAGACCAAACGAACTCGTCTCGTTCAATCCGACGGTGCTGTTGAAGGGAACATAGGACATTCCGTTCGCGACGGCGAACGAGTGATAGGTGATGACGGCGCACACCGTGCCAGTGGAGACTAGAGAGGCAGCCTGCGATTCATGTTCGACACGTGTCAAGGCGGGAC
>JBAUTP010000243.1:0-5203 GCA_049582265.1 Thermoplasmata archaeon | reverse complement strand
AGCCATGGTTGAGGGATTGATGCCGCGCACTCGTAAGCTCAGGTCGAAGGTGACCCTCCGTCAGCCCATCACCGTCTCCCTCGATGGGGCTCGTCGGTTGGCGGTCCTCAAGCAGGGCCTCGGTCGGAGACGGCCGGGCAGGGCCTCCAAGGAGTCGCTTCTATCGGTGGTCCGAGATCTCGCCTACGTTCAATGGGATCCGGTACCGATTGTTGCGCCTTCCCACCTCCTCTCGTTCTGGGCCAGAGTAGGCAAGTTCCGGGTCTCAGACTTGGAGGTTCTCCTCTGGAAGGAGAGGAAACTAATGCTTCACTGGATTCCGTTCGCGGCCCTCGTCTTGACCAAGGACTTTCCCCTCTATGCGTCACTAATGAAACGATTCCCGGATTCATTTTCTGACTCGTGGGGGAGGCAAAGAGAACAGGCCCGCAAGTTCCTCGCGGAGCACGTCCCCTTGCGAAGGAAGGTTCTCCGAGAACTTCGAGGGGGACAGCTTACACTAGGTCAGTTTGAAGATCATTCACGCACGCGCCGCGACGAGGGGGATTGGGGGTCGGCGAGCGATGTGTCGTTGATGCTCGACTATCTTCTCATGCGCGGCGAGGTCATGATCGTGGGGCATGAGCGTGGTCAAAGCGTTTGGGGACTCGTAGAGGAATTCCTACCCAGTTGGGCAGACCAAAATGCGCTGTCCCCAGAAGATGCCGATTGCTCAGCAGCAGTACGAGCGATTCGAGCCCTGGGAACTGCCACTCCTAAGGAAATCAAATTTCACTTCATTCGAGGTTGTTACAGCGATCTCCCTGGAACGTTGGGACGACTCTGCGAGCGCTCGGTGATTCATCGCGTCGAAGTTCCCGGGTCAGCCGTGAGGCACGAAGAACGATACATCCACGACCAGGATCTTTCATTGCTTGAGAAAGTGGAAACGCAGTTCCCCGAGTCCCGAGTCTCGCTCCTGCCGCCGTTTGACAATATGGTCTGCAGTCAGGCCAGACTCATCCGATTGTTCGGCTTCGACTACGTCCGAGAGCAATTCTTGCCGAGAGAGAGGCGACGTTTTGGCACGTATGTCCTTCCAATTCTCTGGGGCGACCGTTTCATCGGTCGGATCGACCCGCGCTTCGACAAGAAATCAGGTAGGCTGGTGGTCAACTCGGTCCATGCCGAACCCGGTGCACCAGAGGACCGGGATGTCGCTGGCGCGATATCCGCCGAGATCGCGGACCTTGCGAACTTCGTAGGCGCGAGCGAAGTCAGGTACACCACTAATGTGCCGGAGATTTGGAGGAACAAGCTCCAGTAGTGGGATCGCTGAGCCGCAGGAGTCCGCTCAGGGAGAGCCACGCTCGCGAGCAATCCTCCTTCCAGTCCTTTACACCGTTCATGGGCCGGATAGCACAGGAGTGGCTCGATGCGATTAGAACGTACCCGTGGGTAAAGGTCACCGAGACCGGCACCGAGGCACCGTCCAAAACGAAGGTTCGATTGAACCTGGTCGTCACCGCAGGGTTGTGCTCGACCGCAACCCGCATACCCTCACTGTGGGGTCATTAGGCATTGCACGCATTTTCGATGAAGCAAGAAGAGGCGAGCATTGGCGGTACTCGTTGACCCCGTCCGAATTTTTCAAATCAGATTCACCGGCGATTGCTCTTGGATTAGCATTCGCATCGTGCTAACGAGAATCCTTGATGATTGAGGCGCATAAATACATACACTGCTCCGCGTGCCTGTGGCTGCAGGCCCGTCGTCTCGAGCCCAGAGATCCGCGCTTCTCTCAAGCCTGGTGCATCGTGTGCGCGTTCTCACAGCAACCGTCGTGGCACTGGTGGTTCTTCTAGCCATTGTACTGGCCGCATTTGCTGGACCTAGCATAGCGAGCTCAGTTCTGCCGCCGTCTTCCGGCCCTGCCGCACTGTGCACTTTTAATGGCCCTCAAGCCGGGTTCTACTACTATGTCTGGTACAATCTGTCAACCGGCCAGCTTGAGGGCGGGTTCAGCGCGAAGTTTCCAGTGACTGCAACCAGCGCTCCCGCAAATTCCGGTGTTTCTGTCGGATTGTTCAACATCACTAATCAGTCTGCACTCATTCGCAGCATTTTCTGCTGGTGGCAGACGGGTCACTCGGGGGTTACCCCCTGGATTGTCGATCTTTCTACCGGTCAAATCGTAGCTGCACCTTCACCCTCTCCCACCCTTCCAACCTACCTGTGGCTCGACCCAGTGCTCGCTGCGACCGGCCTCAGTGGAGTTCTTCTGTGGACATTCATTTCGAAGAGGGGTCGAAAACGTCCTCCTGTGATTCGAATTGCGCGCAGGTAGCCCAGCTTTCTTCATCCACTGCTCGGGCCATGCTGAATCCAGGCGGCCACCAGTCCGGTCTCCTGCGGGAAGGTGACTACGACGGCTTGGGTGTATTTCTATCGAGGACTGGCAGTAGGAGGTGCAGCTCCGACATGCTTCGGTAATACTCGATTTCGGGGCGGCTCGGATCGAACTTGTGCTTCGAAATCAACTCCTTAAAATGTTTGCCAAGATCTCCCGAAGCGATGATCTTCTCCCAATCGTTTAGCTTGCGACGCACATATAGGCCGCCTGGAATCACACCAACATCCAAGCCCATTTTGGTGGGATCGTCACCCGCCATTCGCTCGACACACGCAAAGTACTCTTCGCCATCGTTGAGAAGCCGAAAGGCCCCGTAAAACCTTCGGCCCTTTAAGGAAGGCAACTTTGACTCGAGGAGTTTCATGGCTCCAGCCGGTCCACTACCGTTCATGTCGGCTAACACTCGAAGCACTTGAGTCACTGAACGTTCGACGTACGTGTCCATGATCGACCGGTAAGCGAGGATCTCTTCCCTGCTTAAGGGCAAGAAGCAGAGGTCGTGAAACGGGCGGGTTACAATTGAACGGAATGCTACTCGGGCTTGCTCGCGGGCGCGATCCATGTTACGCCCGGACTTTCGCATTCTCATCACGCGTGTGGGACCGCCGCGGCAGAGCTCGCTGTCTTCTATCTGGAGCAATGTGACCCTGTATTCCCCGGAAATCCCCGACCTCCCGCAAGGTCCGCCCAGCATCGGGAACGGAGTGGGCCCCAGTGCCCCGGCGTTTGACCACCGTTTCCGTTGGCGAGCTTCCGCACGGACTCGCGTCATCACTCGTCCCGGATCCGTTTTGCATGCGATGCGACCACGCGGCCCTTGTCCATCTGGATCTAGATTGGGGGCGTGAATGGCGGTGTCTCAGTTGCGACTGCACGGGCTTCATGGATAAGGCAGAATTTGAAGCAGTTCGGCAAGCTCAACAAACAACGCTCGCGAAGCGGACTCCACAGACCATCAAAATGAAGAAGCGCAGGGACCCCGTCAGCGCCAAGGAAAGTTGGGAGGCAGAATGATGATGGCAAAACCGGCCGAACGCTACTCTCCTTGGGCCTGTCCTCCCGGCTCCATCGCCGGGACCGATAGTCCGAGACTCCTGGGGATGGTCTAGCGCCCCTTGAGTGGACGTGAGCCGGCAAGCACGGTCAGCCAAAGGACTGCTGCGGCTCCCACCAGAACGAGCGACAACCCGCGCAGTCCGACTGCGCTCACCGCGATCCCTGTGAGTGCGGACATCACACCGACGCCCGCGTTGGCGGCGGCAAGTGCTCGACCAACGGTTCGATTGGCGGCGTGGGCGGCAACGCCTCCCGGAACGGCGGACATCAGGCTTGGGTAGAAAGGGCCCAGGCAGGCTCCGGCGAGCGGCAAACCGAGAAGGGCGACCACGACGTTCGCGCTGAGCGAGATCGCGCTCACTCCGATCAACCCGCCACTCGCGCAGATAGCGAGTAACGCCTTGGGGCTTAGACGTTGGCCGAAGAGTCCCGCGGCAAATCGCCCCGCCGTCAGACTTCCCCAGAAGACTCCGACCCCTAGTCCTCCCACGAGGACCGAAAACCCGAGCTCTCGGGTGAGCCACGTGAATGCCCATTGACCCATGGTGACTTCGAGCCCTGCGTAGACGAAGAAGAGAACGAACACCGGGACGATGGAGATCACCGGCAGAGTCCCGGAGTCCTGTGACAACCCATTAGGCCCGCCATTCGGAGGCTGGCGAGAATCCGAGGCGGGCCCTTGCGGAAGGAGGAAGGACATCCCGACGGCGAGAGCGACCAACGCCGGGAGAAGCGCAAGGTACGAATCCCTCCAGGCCCCGTGCGCCACCGCCAGAGCAGCGACGAACGGGCCGACCGTGATTCCGACGCCGTAGAGTGCGTGCAGACGATTCAGGTACCGAAGGTCATGATGGGTGGCCGCGTAGGCATTGATCACCGCATCGAGCCCGCCCCCACCGAGGCCGTAGATGAAGGCGGCGAGCACGAAGGCGGGCCAGATTGGGGCTAGGATAAACAGGGCGATCGAGAGGGCCAAAATTGTCATCGATGTACCCAAATGGATGCCCAGGCCCCACGCCCGGTACGTCCGGTAGGAGGCCAGCGAGGAGGTGATTGCCCCCAGGATCGTGACCGTGAGGATGAGTCCCAGGGCTCCCAACGATTGACCGAAGTTCGCGGCGATCGAGGGCCAGCAGACGCCGAGCATCCCATCGGGCAGCCCTAGGCTGAGGAACCCGGCCAAGAAGAGTGGGGTTCCCCATGGGATTCGGACGGCGGAGTTCGACATCTTTAGCGAAGCAGGCCCGTATGTCATTCATTGCATCAATCCATTCGACGCGCTATCGCCCGACCGCCTTCGACGCTGTCCCTAGGTCTCACCGAGCTCGGGTCAACCCCATTTCACTCTGATTCGCGCAGAAGTCATCCCATAGGTCAGCGACCTCTCTGGGACACTTTCAATCGCGTGATGGCCCGACCAGGCTCCGAAGTCACGGCTAGCCGATCTGATTGAGGTTGAGGCTGCATCGGAGGCCTTCATGCTCACTGGACGACGGATCTGGCGTCAGCGGCGAGTACAATGTACGAAGAACCCACAACCGAAGTTCGGGCGTGAGCAGATTTCTCAGCGTCGCGCCTCGAATATTCGATTGAATGGTGTCTCTGCCGACTTACGAATTCGGGAGAACCCTCCGGCACGGAAGACTTCTTCAAGGCTCGAGGTGCTCGCCTGTGCGCCCAAACCTCTCCCGACTTCCTGGGCGAGGGAAGAGGGGACACATAGCAGCAAGGAGGCGTTGTAGAAGACCCGTCCGA
>JBAUTP010000242.1:0-4018 GCA_049582265.1 Thermoplasmata archaeon | reverse complement strand
GGCGCCACGATCTCCGCTAAGTCGAACACCTCGACCTCGGCGACGGCCTCGGTGACCTTCCCGGGCAACGGAACGAGTGCCGGGATCTACACCGTGCTGGTCTCGGGGATCAGTGTGAGCTCCGCGGGCAATGCCTACCAGAACTACACCTTCACCGTATTCGTCTCGCCGGCGGGTCTCAACGCCGCGCCTGCGCCGGGAGCCGCCGCCAAGCCGAGCCCCCACCCGGGACACTTCGTCGTCTACGAGTACATCCCTGGCGGTGCGAACTCCGAAGACCCGGCCATCGACTATGAGACAGCCGGGTACGAACCGATCATGAACGTCTACCAGACCCTGATCTCGTACAATGGTAGCGTGACGGGACCCACGTACCAGAGCTACGTTCCTCAGTTGGCGACGTGCGTTCCGGGAAGCCCGGCGTGCTCGGCGCTCTACAGCGGGAACAGCCTCATCAATGGTGTGAACTATACCTTTGTACTGGATAGCCACGCTCAGTTCTACGACCCCGCGACGGGCAACCACTGGGGAGTGTATCCCACGGACGTTGTCTTCAGCGTGGCACGTACGATGGCTTTCGCGACGCTGCCTTGCTGGTCGTGCAACAACGGATGGATCCTGGCCCAGTCGGTCTCCCCCGAGGGGAACCCGGCATGGGACGGCGGAATCCACTATCCGGGCAACAACACTCCCGAGGCCGTGTTTGGCCAGATCCTGGTCAATGATACGGCGGCGGGATGCCCTACGTCTGCGCTCTCGAACGCGGCCGACCATGGCTGCGTTACGTTCGTCACGGACGGGACAACACAAGCCAACTGGCCCTTCTTCCTTGAACTGATCGCCGACCCCTTGGGCGGGGCGATCGTTCCGGCTGGATGGTTCAGTGCGCCCGCTCAGGCCGCCGGAATCCCCGGTTGGACCTATGGCACCGTCAGCGGCAGCGGTGACGGCCCCGTCACGCTCCCCGGCGGATACACGAACTCGAGCCCGCAGTTCGAAGCCTACGTCGCGGCCAACATGGCCCCCACTTCCTGGGACACCTGGCAGAAGGCGGGCAGCGCACCGCCATTCTGGGGTAACGTGCAATACTCCATGGCGGGAAGCGGCCCCTACTACATGCAACAGTACAGTCCGGGGAATAGCTACCTACTGGCAGCGAACCCGGCCTACGTGCAGAACCCCCTGTGTACGTATACGGGATGTGAGCCCGCTGCGGGATCGTACGTGCCCTCCGTCTCGGTGACCTGGGAAACCTCCCAGCTCCCCGGCGAGGAAGCCTATGCCTCGGGAACGGCGGACTTCGCCACCATCCCAACAACGGACACCGCATTGGGCCTGCAGCTGGTTCAACAGGGTAAGGTTGGTATCACGGCGTATCCCACGATCGATATCAGCTTCTTCCCGTACAACTTTGCGTTCAACGTACAGGCAGCGAAGTCGTTCGACACGAGCCCGATCACGATCCCGTCGGACTTCTTCAGCTATGACGGGGCGCGTCAGTTCTTCTCGCACGCGTACCAGTATGCGACCGCCGGAAACACCATCAACACGGTCGATGGACTCACGTACGTCTTCCCTCAGTACGGAGCCATCCCACAGTTCATGGCGAACTACTACCCTGCGAACGTGACGTGGCCCTCGGGGAACGCCGTGGCGTCTCCGACGACAGTTGGTAGCGCAGGCTGGTGGTGGGCGCAAGCCACGACGAACACGACGAGCCCGTACTACGACCCTGAGTTGGCTGCCTGCACACCGAGCTCGCCCTGTGAGTTCCCTGTGGTGGGGCAGCTCGGGGCACCCAACATCGACCAGATCTACGGTCTGTGGACATCGGAAGTCAACACGCTCACCAAGGGAGCGGTGAAGATGGACGTCATCGACCTGACGTTCTTGCAGGAGGTTATCTACAGTCTCTTCTCGGGACCGTACCAGAACCCGATGCCGTTCTTCGTCCTGGCGTGGGCGCCTGACTATCCCGACCCTACGGACTACATGGCACCTCTCTACAAGGCCGATGGCTCGTACACCGCGAGCGACTCGGTGTGGGAGCAGTTGAGCTCGGCGGGACCCGGTAACTCTTCGTTCTGGGCCTCGTCGTGTCCGACCGCCGACACTCCGCCCAACGCGGCATGGGCGGGCGCGAGCCCGACACCGCTTACGGCACCGATCTCGAACCTGGTTACGTGGGCGCGCCTCGCGGAGACCGGTGGCGGCACTGGCACACCGGGCGTTCCGACGAACTGTCAGGGTGGGGCCTACGCCGAAATGAACTGGGCGATGAGCGCGGCAGCCGAGCTACCGGCGACACCGGAGCGCGTGCTGGCCTACAACCTCATCGAGCAGATCGATAGCGGGCTCCAGCTCTATACCTGGCAGGGCCAGGCCAACGCCGTCATCAGCTACGCCCCGTGGATCAACCCGGGCACCTTCGATCCCAACATCACGTTGGGCGGGGTCGACAACCCGTGGTTCTTCTACGGAGGAACAGGGGTCCTCTAGACGGTAGACGGCGGACCTGACGGACGGGAGCCGGTCGACAACCGGCTCCCCCCAACCCCTTCCTTCCCTTTCTTATCCGGTCCAAATGGCCTAGAGCGAGACGGCATCGCTTAAGGCGAAAGACCCCTCGGACATCGCATGGAGTTCGAAACGCTCACGGTGTCTCTCTTTGGCCCGGGACCGAACTCGGAAACGATCGCGGGGAAGGAGGCCGAAGACCTCCAGGACGCCCACCTCGACTTCCTCGCCTCGCTTCATGTGGCAGGGTCCCTCCAGGCTGCCGGGCCCTTCTTGAGCCCTCCCGGACGGATGGTCCGCGGGATGACGCTGCATCGGCTCCCCCCGGACGAGGTCCGCGCGCTCCTGGCCAATGACCCGGCCGTCCGAGCGGGCAAGCTCACGTTCCAGGTCTTCACGTGGAAGGTGCCGAAGGGCGCTATCGTGTTCGCCCCGACCCGCTTCCCGCGAGCCCAGTCCGAGACGTGAACCGAGGCCCCGTGGGCCGCGATCGGCCGTGCGACGGCGGCTGGGATGCTCCCTCAGGAGGGGTCGTCGCGTGGAAGGGCTAGAGGAACTCTCTCGGGTCCGGCCCTGCCGCCGGGCGCGGGGGTTGCGCGGGCAGCCCGGAGTGCACCCGCTCCGCCTCCGGGGTCCAGCGACCATACGGCACCGGTCGAAGGATCGACCGCTTGAATCGCGTTCCAGATCGTTCGATGGCCGGCCGGTACCAGAGATAACGATAGAGCAGGAACTCGAGGAAAAGGGCCGCTGCGAGGCTCGCCACCAGCCCGACCAGGTTGATCGGATGGAACCAGATTCCCGCGACGAACGCATCGAGGATGAGCAGGCCGAGAGCGATCCAGACCTTCAGGAACGAGTAGAAGAAATATTCCCGCCACGAGGGGCCGGGGTCAGCGATAGCTTCCTTTCGCTCTTCGGAGGTGGGTTCCGGGAAGCCCATCCGGCCCAAGATGCCCTTGGGACGAGGTCCGTCGATCTCGTCCGAGACGTCCGTTGCCGCCATAGGTCGTTAGGCGGCTTCGCCTACCGAGTCCGCGAGCGAGGGCGACCCCCGGGTCGGCACGGAATCCGAGGCCGAGGCCGAGGCGACGGGGGTCGGATAGAGGTGGCACGCGACGAAGTGGTTCTCCCGAACTTCGAGCAGCGGGGGTTCGACCTGCGAACAGACGGGCATGACCGCGGGGCAGCGCGTATGGAACCGGCAGCCGGGCGGCGGGGCGGCCGGGGAGGGTACGTCGCCGTGCAGAATGATCCGCTCTCGGCGCAGCGCGGGGTCCGGGATGGGGATCGCCGCGAGAAGGGCTTGCGTATAGGGGTGGAGGGGTCTCGTGAACAGCTCTTCCGTCGGTGCGCGTTCCACGACCTTACCGAGGTACATCACCACGACCCGCTGGGAGATGGCCCGAACGACGGACAGGTGGTGGGAGATGAACAGGTAGGCGAGATTCTGCTCGACCTGCAGTCGTTTGAGGATGTTGAGGATCTGGGCCTGGACCGA
>JBAUTP010000241.1:0-1992 GCA_049582265.1 Thermoplasmata archaeon | reverse complement strand
GGTTCGGGACCAGCCGAAGTACGGCCCGTAGGACGATGACGCACGTCCCCTCGGTGCCGACGAGGGCGCGGGCGAGATGGAACCCGTTCTCGGGCAGCAGGTCCGGAAGATTGTAGCCCGAAATCCTCCGAGGGATATCGGGGAACCGACGACGGATCTGGTCCGCATGGCGTTCCGCGAGCGTCTTCAGTTCCCGGTAGACGTCCGCCCTTCGCCCTCCCTCGGCCAGAACCCGCTGGTAGGCCTCCTCGCTCGTGGCGCCGACGGTGAAGCGATCCCCCTGGTAGGTCAGGACCTCGAGTTCCTCCACCATGTCGGAGGTCCGACCATACGACGTCGGACTCGCGAGAAGGGAGTGGACGCCGCACGAGTTGTTGCCGATCATTCCCCCCAGGGTGTTGTACTCATGGGTCGAGGGATCGGGGGCGAACGTCAGACCAAACTTGTCGGCTTCTCGACGCAGCTGGTCGAGCACGACCCCCGGCTCGACGATGGCGAGGCGGCGTTCCGCATCGAGGCCGATGATCCTTCGAAGGTACTTCGAGGTGTCCAAGATGACCGCTTCGTTGCACGTCTGTCCCGCGAGGCTGGTGGCGCAGCCGCGGGGGAGGATGGGAGCATGGAAGTCTCGGCAGATCGCAACGATCCGTTCGATCGACGCTACGGTCCGGGGAATGACCACGCCGATCGGCATCTGGCGATAGTTGGATGCGTCGGTCGCGTAGAGCGAGCGATTCCCTACATCAAACCGGACCTCGGCATCCACGTGCCCGTCGAGCGCCTCCTCGAGACGCCGCGCGTCCAATCCGGGGGAGGGAGAGGAACTCACGCGGAAACCTCGAACGGCTCGGCTTCTCGCTCACCAAAGACAAGTCCCAACCCCGGCCGCGACCGATCGGGGGCGAGCTCCCCATTCCGTGCGCGCGGTGCCCCTTCGAACAGCATCTCCTCGAGCCGGACATGATCGCGGAAGTATTCGAGGTGGCGGAACGGTTCCGGGGCCGCGGCGCACACGTGGGCGTGGATCGACGGAGCGGTGTGGGAAGAGAACGGGACGTTCCACGCCGCACTGAGCGCCGCCGTAGCCATGAAACCCGTGACGCCTCCGCACCGCGTGGCGTCGGCCTGCACCACGTCGGCGGCACCGTTCGACAGGACGCGAACGAAATAGCTGGGGTCCGAGCCGTACTCACCGGTCGCGAGATCCATCCCAGCGGGCAGGCCGTCACGGACCTTCGCGAGCCCATGCATGTCCTCCGCCGGCACCGGCGCTTCGAACCAACTGACGCCCGACCGCTCTCGAAACGTACGCTCGCCGTTCGCCTCATCCTTCGTCGCGCGATTCCACGGGGAAACCCCAAGTGCCGCGGCGTCGTGCGAGCGATCGAGCGTTCCCGTGAGAGAGACCGGAGAGCCGACACCACGATTCACCCGTTGGAATTCGTACGCCCGTTCGCGTGAGCTGGAACTTGGTACTACGGCGGTTCAGCTGGCCCGAGAGGCTATCGAAACGGCTCTCGGAGCCGATCCACGGCAGGACGCTTCACAACGGTTCATCGATCGCGAACTGGACCCCGCGTTCGATGAACGCCGGGGTGTCTTCGTCACTCTCATGCTTCATCCGAGCGGTGAACTACGGGGTTGCATCGGGTTCCCGGAACCGGTGTACCCACTTCGGGTCGCTCTCCCCCGGGCCGCGCGAGCAGCGGCTGTCGAGGATCCTCGGTTCCCGCCTGTCGAACCCCGCGAATTGGCCGAAATACGGGTCGAAGTATCGATCTTGACCGTTCCGGAAATCCTACGGGCCGTGCGTCCGGATGCCCGCTGGAGGCACGTGCGCGTAGGGGTCGATGGTCTGATCGTCGAGGGCCATGGCACGGGAGGTCTTCTCCTCCCCCAGGTCGCATCCGCAGAGCACTGGACATCCCGTGAGTTCCTCGGCCAGACGTGTGTCAAGGCGGGTCTCGCGTTCCATGCCTGGACCGACCCGCG
>JBAUTP010000240.1:0-2558 GCA_049582265.1 Thermoplasmata archaeon | reverse complement strand
GCGCCCGGTCCACCTTCTCCGTGATCTGGTCCGCTCGCACGAGGGGAGGAAGGGTATTGGGCATGTCCGCCACCAGTCCCACGCCCCCGAGCGCCGCTTGGATGGTCCCGCTCGTGAGGGTCTCGGCTGGGTCGGGGCCTCCCGGGTCGCGGAAGTGGACATGGAGGTCGGTGGCGGAGGGCAGAAGGATGGACTCTCCCACATCGTGCCGGCGAGGGGCCGAGAGGTTCTTGCCGACGCGAACGATCATTCCGTCTGAGTCCAGGCCCACTTCCACCGGCTGCAGCTTACCGCGGACGAAACTCCGACCGGCCAGGACGAACTCAGGGCGAGGGGGAACGAAGGTACGCCGACCTTGCTGTCGTCGCCGCCCAGGCACGCTGGAGGGTACGGATCGTGGCACTTGAGCACTTGGGACGCGCCACCATCGCGCGAACCCGTTCCGCCACGTTTTTCAGCCCCCTATCGCTGAGCGCCACAATGCGGTCATCGACCCTCCCGACGAAGGACGGACTGGCGTGGACGTACGCGAGGTCGGGGGTCGACCGGGATGCCGTCGCGCACGCACTCCACGCGTTGCTTACGTCGGTTCGTTTTCGCCCGCCGGCGGGTCAAGGGCGACTGCCGGGCCCCGGTCATTTCGCCGGGTTTGTCCGGGCGGGCCGAGAAACGCTCGCCCTTACGACGGACACCGTCGGGACCAAGGTGTTGCTCGCGGCCGACGTCGGCCGCTGGTCGGAGGTCGGCGAGGACATTGTCGCCGTCAACGTGAACGACCTCGCGGCCGTCGGGGCTCGTCCGGTCGGCCTGGTCGACTGCCTCACCGTAGCCCACCCGGACCCCGTGGTCTTCCGTGCCTTGGGCCGGGGGATCGACCGAGGTCTGCGGGCCGCCGGATGCGGTCTCTTGGGAGGCGAGACGGCCGTGGCTCCGGACATCGTGCACGGTTTCGACCTAGGCGGGACCGCCTTGGGGCATTTTCCCGAGGGTCGGCGTCCTGTGACGGGGGAGCGCATTCGCCCGAGTGACGTCATCCTCGGTATCCCGGCGCGAGGCTTCCACGCGAACGGATTCACGCTCCTCCGTCGTCTTATCAACGAAAAGCGGGTGGAACTGCTCCGACCGCGCCCGGGCGCTCGCACCCCCATCGGTCGAGAACTGCTCCGTCCTACCCGCATCTATGTGCGCGCGTCGGAAGCCGTTGCCCCTCTGTCTCAGGTGCACGGTATGGCCCACATCTCGGGTGGGGGAGTGCGCAATCTCGCGCGGCTCGGCATCGGGGTGGGGTACCGCCTCGATAAGTGGCCCCAGCCGCGGGGAGTGTACGAGTGGGTCGCCTCCCTCGGGCAGCTCACGATGGAGGAGCTCTATCAGACCTTCAACATGGGCATCGGCTTTGTTATCGTCGTCGCCCGAGCTGCGGAAACGCGGGTGCGACGCCGGCTGGCGGAGGCGGGGTTCGCGGATGCCCAGCCGGTCGGTGAGGTCGAGTCTGGGCACGGGATCCGCATGCCGCAGTTCGACCTCGCCTACCCGGATTATTCGGGAGGATGACGCGCGGCCGGAATTTCATTCGGGGCCAAACGATTAATCCGTTACCCTCGCTCGATTTCCTGTGGCGGGAATCCAGCGCTCGGTCGTGGTGCCGAGCCTAGCATCGCTCCTCGCTGCGGCCCTATGGGCCTCGTACTACGTCATCGTCCTTTTGGCCGCGCCCTTCGTTGCCCCGTCCGCGATCCTGGCGTACCCGTTCGTGGTGGGCGGAGTAGCGTACCTGGCCTTCATCGCCTTCCGTCACGAAGGGGCCGTCTTCTGGGCTTCGTGGCGTGACCCATGGTCGTGGATCCGTACGGGCTTTGTGCTCGGGATGCAAGTGACCGTTCTCGCGTCCACGTTCCTTACCGGGGCCGTGGACACCGCCATCTTCGCCCTGATCGGAGACGTGGTGGTCTCCCCGCTTCTCGTCATGGTGCTCCTGGGAGAGCGACGCGACCGCTTGCGCAGTCTTCCCTTTCCGCTCGGTCTCACACTCGCGATGATCGGCGCGTCGCTCACGATCGTCGGAGGACAATCGATCGCGCGCGTCTCGGGTTGGGGGCTTGTGCTGGCCCCGCTCGTCCCACTGATGGTGGCAGGGTTCTTCATGTCGGCCGCGCACGACAGCCGCTCCAAACCCGCCTCGGTGGTCGTGGGGAACTCGATGGTGGCCGCCGGGGTCATCGGGATCGTGATCGCCCCTCTCATTCCCGGCGGGATCGCGGGCCTCCGCGTGACCGGGTTCGGTCCGTGGAGCCTCATCCTTCTCCTCGGGCTCACTTCGTTCTTCCTGGCGGATGTGCTCTTCTTCTGGGCCATCGGGAAAGTGGGACCTCTCGCGCCCACGACCCTCATGGCCGCCATCCCGGCATTTACGCTCGGCTTCCAGCTCGTGTTCCTCCACGAGGCTCCCTCGGACCTATCGCTCATCGGCATTCCCATCGCCGTCCTGGGAGCCGCTCTCTCCCTCCAGGGTAGCCACACGTCATGGGCTCAGGTGCCGGGACCGCCCACCGACGCCC
>JBAUTP010000239.1:0-5674 GCA_049582265.1 Thermoplasmata archaeon | reverse complement strand
CATCGAGCTCACGAAGGAGCCCCTCGACGGTGAAGTCCACCTCGGGACCGTACGAGTTTCGGGCGATATCCGGCCAGAATTCGCTGAGATGTACATGAACGTCGAACCGACCCGCCATCCTCCGCATCGCATCGCTCCCAGTCCTTGCGGGGACTTGGGAGTTGCTGTGCTCGGGCTCATCGAGAACGGGCCCGACGGCGTATTATCCCGAGGTCCGCTTGTCCTTGAGGGCGAAGACGTGTCCCAGACGCACGACTGGTTCAGCTTCCCGGATGCACCACGGATCCGCCATCCACCCCCGGGTCCTAAGTCACGGGAGCTTCTGGCGCTGCAGGCCGAGCTCGAGACGGAGGCCGTTGTCTATCCCAAGCACTTTCCCATCGCTGTCAGCGAAGGGCGCGGTGCGACCCTCGAGGATGTCGACGGGAACCGCTACATCGATTGGGTCGCTGGGATCTCGGTCCTCAACCTGGGGCATCGTCATCCACGGCTGGAAAAGGCGCTCACCGAACAGGCACAGCGGATCTGGCACGCCCTGGAGCTTCCCTCGGCCGCGCGGTTGGACTTTCTCAAGGAATTTCGGGCGAGTCTCCCCGGCGGTTTGCGTAACCACGCGAAGGTCCTGTTCACCGTCACGGGTGGGGATGCGGTAGAAACCGCGGTCAGCATCGCGGAGTTCATGCAAGGTCGTAAGGGAGTCATCACCTTCTCGGGAGCGTACCACGGCGTACACGGCGGCGCCGTCAACCTGACGAGCGGTCGCCGCTACCGCCAGACGTCCGCGTTTCGTGGTGGCCCGATCGTTCGAGTTCCCTTCCCGGACCCCTATCACCCGGTCTTCGACCGCGATGGTGGGTGCCAGGACCTGATGCGCTACCTCGAGCACGTCGTGAGCGACCCGCACTCGGGCGTCGACGAGGTGGGAAGCGTCCTCCTAGAACCCATCTTGGGAGAAGGGGGCTACGTTGTCCCGCCCGCCGATTTTCTTCCCTCCGTACGGGAATTCTGCGATCGGCACCATCTCTTGCTCATCGTTGACGAGGTGCAAACCGGGCTCGGCCGCACCGGCAAGATGTGGGCCTGCGAGCACGGCGGCGTCACTCCGGACCTGTTGTGTACGGCGAAGACGATCGGGGGAGGTCTTCCGCTCTCCGCGGTCGCCTACCGGGACGACCTGGGCAAATCGCTTCCGGTCGGATTTCACTTGGGTACCTTCCGGGCCAACCCACTCGCTCTCGCCGTCGGCGCGGAGACCTTGCGGGTCCTTCGGGACGACGATTGGCCCGCGCGCACGCTCCGACGCGGAGAGAAGCTCATCGACCGGTTCCGTGCCATCGCGTCCCGTCACCCCACGATCGGCGATGTTCGGGGCAAAGGGTTCATGATCGGACTCGAGCTCGTTCGTGACCCACGGCAACGAACCCCCGGCACCGAGGAGGCGCGGAGCCTCCGGCACGAGCTCCTGAGCCGTGGAGTGCTCATGCACACCTGCGGCGCCTATGACCAGGTGATGCGGTTCATGTCCCCGCTCATCATCGAGGAGGAACTGTTGGACCGGGGCCTGGCCCAGTTCGACGAGGCCCTGGAGTACCTCGAGTCGCCGGGGTTCACCCCGCTGGGGCGCGGAGGGATCGCGGCGGTCCCGGCCCCCCGGGTGCCGGAAGGGTTGGCCCCGCCGGTGCATGCACCCCCGATCCCGGAGCCGCCCGGCCGTCGCCTACCGTAGCGGCGCGGACCTCGGCGCTCCGGCCTTCTCACGCCGGCGGGTCACCATAGACGGTGTAATGCCAGCTTTTTCGCGCTTGCCCCGTCAGGTCCACGTAGATGTTCTTCACGACCGTGTAGTCGGCTAAGGAATCGGTCCCTAGGTCCTTCCCAAAGCCGGATTGCTTGAACCCTCCGTGCGGGGTCTCGGAGCCGAGCGGGAGGTGGTCGTTGACCCAGACGTCCCCGAATCGGAGCGTGTTCGCGGCCTTGAGCGCCGTGCGAACGTCCTTCGTCCAGACGCTACCCGCGAGACCGTAATCGACCCCGTTCGCGATCTCCATCGCTTCGTCGAACGTCGAGAACTCGAGCACATCGAGAACGGGCCCAAAGATCTCCTTCTGCGCGATCGCCATGTCGGGCGCCACCTCGTCGAACACGGTCGCCGTGACAAAGGCGCCGCTGGAGCGCTGGGAGCCGCCGTCCGTCCCGCCCGTGAGAAGCCTCGCCCCTTCCTCCTTCCCCGTCGCGATGAAATCGAGAACGCGTTGCTGATGGCTCCGGTGAACGAGGGGCCCCAGGTCGGTGGATCGTTCGAGCGGGTTCCCCATCCGAATGGTGCCGACGCGCTCGAGGAGCTGGTGCAGGAATCTCTCTCGGATGTTCGCATGGAGGATGAGCCGGGTCGCCGCGGTACAATCCTGCCCTCCGTTGACGTATCCCCCGACAAGGGCACCCTCTACGGCCGATGGAATGTCGGCGTCCTCGAACACAACGAACGGTGCCTTCCCCCCAAGCTCCAATTGAAGTCGCTTCACGGTCCCGCTCGCTGCGTTCATCACCTTACGCCCGGTGGCCGTGTCGCCGGTGAGCGAGATCATGTCCACTTTGGGGCTCCGGCACAACGCGTCCCCCACGTGCTCGCCGGGGCCCGTCACGATATTGAGAACGCCTTTCGGCAAGCCTGCCTCGGCGAACGCGCGGGCGAGTTCCAGCGTCGTAAGGGGCGTCCAGGAGGCCGGTTTCAGGACCACTGTGTTCCCGGTGACGAGGGCGGGTCCGATCTTCCAGACCGCCATCATGAAAGGGTAGTTCCATGGCGTCACGGACCCCACGACGCCCACCGGCTCCCGGCGGAAGATCGTGGTCCCATCCCCCAAGAATTCGTTCGGGCTTTTCCCGTCGAGCGTCCGGCCGGCTCCCGCGTAGAAGAGAAGGTTATCGATCGCGAGCGGAATATCGGAATCTGTCGCCTGTTTGATCGTCTTGCCTTGATTCTGGCTCTCCAGTTCCGCTAGGCCGGGAGCGCGGCCCCCGAGGAGCTGGGCCGCTTTGAGATAGACCTCCGCCCGGGCCCGAGGAGGGAGTCGAGGCCAGGGACCCCTATCGAAGGCCTCACGAGCCGCGTCGATCGCACGCCCTACATCCTCGTGCGTTCCCCTCGGTGCTTCCGCGAGAGGTCTTCCATCGTACGGATTCACGACCGTGACGGTCGCCTCATCCGATGACAGGACCCACTCGCCATCGATGAACATCTTGGTCGTCATGGTCTGCCCTCCCGGGAGAGGGAACGCCCCTCAAGATGCTGCCGGGCGTCGGGCTTAGGCCTTCCGAGGAGGGAGCTCGTTCGGAACCGAGGGCGCGCTGGGCTCCGGTTCGGCCGTCGGAGACGTTCCGTTCACGGGGGAGACCGTGGGCACCGCCGTTAGGGTGCCCTGCGCCTCTTCGAGCGCCAGAAGAGCGGACGGCGGAATATCTCCGACCTCTTCGACGCGATGACACGCGACGGGGTGCGCCCAGGCAGCGCCGACGATGCGCAGGAGCGGCTCCTCGACCCGACATCGATCGATCACGAAGGGGCAGCGGGAGGCGAACCGGCAGCCCGGGGGTGGATGGATGAGGGTGGGAATCTCGCCCGAGACCTTGAACCGGGTCCGTCGCCGTCGAACGTCCGGCACGGGAACCGCGGCCAGCAGCGCCTTCGAATAGGGATGCAGTGGGTGCTCGAGCACTTCGTGGACCGGACCCACCTCCACGATCTTTCCGAGGTACATCACAGCCACTCGGTCCGCCGCGAACCGGACAGCCGCAACATTGTGCGTGATGAGGAGGTACGCGAGTTGGAACTCTCGTTGAAGCTCCACGAGCCGGTTCAAGATCTGGGCCTGGACCGCCACATCGAGGGCGCTGGTGGGTTCGTCGAGCACGATCAACTTGGGTCGCAGGATGAGGGCCCGTGCCAACGAGAGTCGCTGCCGCCCTCCACCCGAGAACTCGTGCGGGAACTGGTCGAGGCAGTCGGGCTGAAGGCCCACCGTCGGCAGGATCTCCGTCACGCGCCCGCGTAGTTCGGTCCGCGAAACCTTCTCCTGCGCTTCGACGGGCTCCCCCACGATCTGCCACACGCGAAGTCGCGGGTCGAGCGAACCGACCGGGTCCTGAAAGACGACCTGGACCGTACGTCGAAAATCGTGAAGGGCGGAACCATGCAGAGCGGACACGTCCTCTCCGTTGACGAGGATCCGGCCCGCGGTGGGTTCGTGGAGCCGGGTCACCAGCCAGCCGAGCGTGGTCTTTCCGGAACCTGATTCTCCGATGAGGCCGAGCGTCTCGCCCGTGTCGAGCGTGAACGAGACATTGTCCACCGCGTGGACGACCTCCCGTTCCTGGCCGTGGAGGAATCCGGAGAATGACCGAACGAGCGGGAAGTGCTTCACGATGTTCTCGGTTTCCAGAAGAGGGGTCACGGGGGCGTCACCTCATTCCAGAACAGGCACGCCGACCGATGATCGCCCGCTTCCTGGCCCTCGTCCGTCGGTGCCAGTGGGGGCGAGGGGGGCTCCGCACAAACGGGGCGCGCGAGCGCGCAGCGCGGATGGAAGGGGCAACCGGTCGGAAGGCGGGACAGATTGGGTACGGCCCCCGGGATCGAGGCGAGAGGTCCGTCGTCCTTGTAGTGATCCGGCGATGCGCGGAGCAACGCTACCGTATACGGATGCCGGGGGCGCTGGAAGATCGATTCCACCGGGCCGAGCTCGACCAGATGGCCGGCGTACATCACCCCCACATCATCCGCCATTTCGGCAATGACGCCGAGATCGTGGCTGATGAACAGAATGGAGGTTTGGACTTCGTGCATCAGGTCCTTCATGAGGCTCAGGACCTGAGCCTGGATCGTTACGTCAAGCGCACTCGTGGGTTCATCGGCAATCAGGAGGGACGGTCGCTCGCTCAGCGCCATCGCGATCATGATCCGTTGGCGCATGCCGCCGGAAAGCTCGTGCGGATACAGGTCGAGGATCGTCTCGGGGTCCGTGATCCGCACCATCTCGAGGAACTTCACGACCTCGTCCTTGAGCTCTTTCGACGTTCGGCCTCGGACCCGACGTTTGACGGTGTCCGGGACATGAGGGGTGATGGCCGACGTCAGCACGCTCGACACTTCGGGGGACGGGCGTCGGGAATAGTCGAAGGGAGTCGGGGGAACGATCCTCGCAGAGGATCCTAGTTCTTCCCGACGGCGCCGGATCACGACGGCTTCGACGATCTGGTCGTAGACTCGGTAGGCCGGGTTGAGCGAATTGATCGGTTCCTGGAAGATCATGCCGATCCCGGTCCCGCGGACCTGAGGCATCTTCCAGCGCGGGACCTTCAGGAGGTCGGTGCCTTGGAACCGGATCGTACCGGAGAGAATGTGCGCGGGAGGCTCGGGCAAGAGACGGGGGATCGACGCCGCGAGCGTGCTCTTACCGCAGCCGGTCTCACCGACGATCCCGAGTACCCGTTGCGGGGCGAGTTCGAAGGAGACGCCCTGAAGTGCGTGGAACGAGCCGGCGCCGATACGATAGTCGACGCTCAGGTCCTCGACGGCCAGGACCGGCTCGCTCACCGAGCCCCTGGGAGAGGACGGCTACCGCCCCAAATGATGTGACACTGCTCCTCCCACCTCTCGTTCGCTCCCACCCGACGC
>JBAUTP010000238.1:0-5890 GCA_049582265.1 Thermoplasmata archaeon | reverse complement strand
GCTCCGAGAGATTCTCGGCCTCGTCAAGGTAGTGCGTGGTCAGAAGAATCGTCGAACCTTTCTGCGTGAGTGCCCGCAACGAATCCCAGACCGCCCGTCGCGCAAACGGGTCCATCCCGATCGTGGGCTCGTCCAGGAACAGGAGCGGAGCTTCGGTGGCGATGACCGTCGCGACCATGGTCCGCTGTTTCTGCCCTCCCGAGAGTGTGACGGACAGTCGGTCAGCCACAGACCCGAGCCCCATTTGGGCGAGCGCTTCCTCGGTGCGGCTTCGTGCCGTCGACCGGTCGATCCCGCGGGTAAGCAGGTAGGTAAAGACCTGCTCGCGGGGGGTCAGATGGAAGAACGGCTTACACTCCTGAGGGACGACGGCGATGAGGGGTCGTACGGAATCGGGGTCGGTGTCGACGTCGCGGCCGAAGACGCGGACGACTCCGGAGGTAGGAACCAGCAAGCTCGAGGCGATCTTGAGAAACGTGGTCTTGCCCGCACCGTTTCGCCCCAGCAAGCTGACCCTCTCTCCACGCTCCACGTGCATGGAGACGCCCGAGAGGGCCTCGACAGGCGGCGCCCGGCGAGACGTGTAGACCTTGCGGACCTTGTCCGCCCATAGGGCTTCGTCGGTCATGGGGCGGGCGGACGCGAGGGCCAGTACAAAACGGTCCGGTTTGGTGAGCTAGCGTTACGCAGCGAAACCGCCAGCCGTCCGAGGGCGTTCGACCGAAACGGGCCACCGAGCCTGACGTCGGCCCGAACTCGCGCTCTATCCGCAGCCGCAGCCGCCGCCCTTCTCTGAGCTGTTCCCACAGGAGGTACAGCCACCCGCCTGTCCGCCCGCATCGGGCTCGGGCAAGGTCGGATTGGTGATCTTGAATCCGGATTCCTCGAGCGTCTCAACGTAGTCCACCACGGCGCCGTTGACGAACGGAATGCTGCTGGGGTCAACGATCACGCTGAACCCATCGACCTTCACGACCTCATCGTCGCCACGCGCCTTGGCGAACGCCATGCCGAACTGGACCGCGCCCCCACCCCCGCCGCAGCAGCCACCTCCGCCGGGCTGGGCGTAGATACGCACCCGCGTCTCGGGCTTCTGCCCCTGGATAAGCCGACGAACCTGATCGATGGCGGCCGGCTTGACTTCAATCTGAACCATGGTCTCCTCCCAATGTGCTAGAGGTCGGACGGTTAAGCCCTTTTCTAGCCATGGGCGGGGTGCGTGTTACCCGTGCGTGGGTGTATCAGCCCAAGGGTCCTTTCGGAGGGGGAGGGGGCGGAGGAGAGGAAGGCGGGAAAAGCGTCGGGTCGAGCGGCCGGAGGGCGGGCGCCCCGCTCGCCGGGATCGGGTTTACGGGGGGGGATGTCCTCCGCCAGCACAGCCGACTGAACGCTTGGACCAAGCGACGGGGAAGCCCCAGGGAGCCACCGATCTTGAGCACATCTTCCTGGCTGAGCTCTCCGACGGCAGCGAGGACGAAGAAGTACGCCACGAAACCCAGCACGAACAGGCCAAACAGGGCGACGACGCCACGACTCACGACAAAGCGGTTCAGTAACGAGACGGCGGCAAAGCTGGCGGCCGCGCTGAGCAGGATCGTGACGATGGGTCGAGGCTGAATGTGCAGCCCTAAGAGCCGGTACATGAACACGGCGTTCAGAGCCAGTGCGGCCATGGCGGAGGTGAGGACCGCTACGCTGACCGCGATCAGCCCCTGGAGGTGGAACAAGCTAATGGGCGGAAGGAGGAGCAGGAAGCCTCCCAGCATGATGGCGACTTGGAGTGAGGTAAGGTAGAGCTCCAGTCGTTGGTATCCCACCGCGCTGAGACTCGTCCCAATGAGTTGACTGAGCGCGGCCGGAATCGTCGAGGCGACGAGGATCGCGAGGGGTATTTGGCCCAAGGGTACGTAGCCTGAGTTGTAGATGTTGAGAACGGGTACTCGGTATACGATGAGCGCGACGACCCCGGGCACGATGAGCATCGCCGTGTAGCGTAAGCTCTTCCATGTCTGGTCTCGAACCGAGTCATATTCCTGTTTCGAATGCAGCCCGGATAAGTGAGGGAACAGCGGTACGGCGACAGCGGCCGGAACGGCCAGCGCGAAGATGCGGAATCCGTTCGCTACGCTGAAGATGTTCAGCAGGGCGGGTCCAAAATAACCGGCGACGAAGAGCGGGGTCGCGCTGTTGGACAGGTACAGGAGTCCAAGGGCTCCCATGAGCGGCCAGGCATACCGGAACATCCGTCGGAGGTCCCCCGCGACGAATGACCCACGATACCGAAGCACCCGGGGAGCGCTGTACAGCGCCGATGCGGACGCCCCGGCGATGTAGGCATACGTCATCTCCCAGAGGAGTCCCTGAGGATTCGAGACCGCAGACGTTGGATGGAAGACAATAGGAATCGCGACGTACAGGAGCCCGGACGTACGGACGACGGATTCCAAGAGGAGAGGGATTTGGCCTCCCAACGAGTCGCCCTGGGCCGTGACTGATGCCGTGTAAACGGTCTGTATGGACCAGAGCAACGGTAGCAGCATGAACACGGTAAAAATCTCGAGCAGCTCGGACTCGCCCACGCCCGGCGCGTTCTGCACTTCGGCCAACGAGGGAAAGGCGTACGCGAAGACGATGAGGAACACCCCGGCGGCGAACACCATGACCGTTCGTGCGAGCAGGAACGTCCGGGCGAGCTGAGCAGGAGATTGTCCACGGGCCACGAAGAATTGGTACGCCGAACTGATCCGGAGCTCTCCCAGGGTGTTGACCGAGCTACTGATGATCAGGAACAGTTGGATGATTCCCAGGAAGGTTTTCCCATTCGTCTCCCCCCCCACTCCGTGCGACAGAAAGACAGTGGCGACGAACCCCACCAGCTGGATGGCGACGGTGATGACGAACACCGCGGTGGTGTTGAGTCCCATCGTTCGTACGGGAGGGGGCGGGGGTCCGGTCCCCGCTTCGGGGGGCTCGATGCCCCGTTCGATGGGTATCGCCACGTTAGTCGGCCGCGAGGGACTCCCTCAGGATATCCCTGATGGGCGAGTTCGGACACATGGCCCTGACGCCCTCGGGCCGTTCATCAGTCCAACGCTTGGGAGGTGGGCGGCGAATCTCCGGTAATGTGCTCGGAGAGTTCCACCCAGACACCATCCGGGTCGGAAAGGAACGCCAGTCGGTCGCCTCCTTCCTGGAACGGCGGGATGCGGACCCGTGCCCCGAGGGCTCGAAGTCGAGAAATCGCCGAGGCGACGTCTTCGACAACGAATCCCAGGTGATCGAGCTCATCCCCCTCGCGGTAGGGAGGGTTGTCCGGATAATAGTTGAGCTCCAGTCGCGCCCCGGATTCGGGGTCTTTCAGTTCCTCCCAGTGACCACCGGCGGCCATCCGACCCGTCTCAACGGAAACGAGTCCTAGCCCTTCGCAGTAGAACCGACGCGAACGGTCCAGGTCGCGGACTCGGATCCCCGTGTACTCCAACATTGACCGGCCAGGGAGTGCGGGTTTTAGCTGTTCCCGCGTCCTCCGATGAGGTCGGTGGCATCGAGATCGAGCGGGGTTAGAACGGGTACGCCACCGTTTCCACGGTCCGCCCGCCGGTGAGACCCTTCTTGTCCAGGTACTCGAGCACTTGGGCGACTCCGCGGTCTACGGGAGTGGACGCGGTGTCGACGATGACGTCGGGACTTAGGGGTTCCTCGAACGGGTCATCCACCCCGGTCACCTTCTGAAGGCTCCCTTGTCCGCGTCGACTGTAGATTCCCTTGGGGTCACGTCGTTGGCATATCTCAAGAGGGCATCGAACCCAGACCTCGACGAAACGGCTACCCACGTTGGCCCGAACCGTCTGCCGGGATGTCTCGTAGGGAGTGATCATCGCGGCGATGACGACGACACCGTTACGGGCGAGGATCCGAGCGAATTGGCTCACACGACGCGCGTGCGCTTCTCGGTCCTTCCGCGAAAAGGTCAGCTCCGGGAAGAACGTTCCCCGAAGTTCATCCCCATCGAGGACTTCCACTTTCCAGCCGGCGGCGCTGAGCTTCTGGGACAACGCGCGAGCCATGGTGGATTTCCCGGCGCCGGGTAGTCCTTCGACCCAAACGATGAATCCGGGCGCTCCGCCGTCCCCGTCCCCCGGCATCTACGAACCCCTGCTCCCGTCCCAGCCGAAATAGATTTGCAAGGAAGCCGTCCAGCCCCACGGGTGCGTTCTTTGTCATAGCACGACGCTATTAGTGCGTGGCCATCTCTGGCCCGCAGCGATAGAGCGGCATTCGGGCCTCGCATTCCTCCGTTGGGTCCGGATCATTCTCATTTGCGCGACGGAGGATGCGAATCGCGCAGTTTCCGCATACGCCGCGGCCAGATAGCGTCCTTCTAAGCACGTTTAACCCTCCTCCATTCTGGATGTGGCAGTGACCGACGGACTCGCCAATCCAATGAGCACGGCGAGTCCGTCGGTCATCGAGCAGGGAAGAATGAACGGAGCATCCGACGTCAGCTCGTCCGAGCCCCCACCGGAAACCGGACCAGAACAACCCAGGATCGTTCGACGATCGTCGTCCCATCGCACCGCCTATGTCGCTGCAGCCGTGGTCATCATCGTGATCGTTGTGGTCGTGGCCAGCTTCGCAGCCGGTTGGTTTAAGACGTCGAGTGAGTCGGCGCCGGCAGGGACCTGCCCCACGCAACAAACCTTGCTTGGGGATGGTGCCAACTTTGTGCTTCCCCTGGTCAGCACGTGGACGAACGCGTACGGTTCCGTCACCTCGAACAATGTCAACTACAATGCCGCGGGCGCGGGCGCTGGTATCACGGCGCTGACCGATAAGACCGTGGATTTCGCGGCGACTGATGAGCCACTCAACTCCTCGCAATTCTCCGGGTTGCCATCAACCACGCTCACGCTCCCGATCGCCGCGGGGGCCCTTGCCATCGTCTACAATCTGCCGACGGTCGCGACCCCGGTCCAACTTTCGGGTACAGTACTCGCCGGCATCTATCTCGGAACCATCAACAACTGGGATGACTCGGCCATTGCCGACATCAACCCATCGATCCAACTTCCCAACGCAGCGATCACGACCGTCCACCGCTCGGACGCGGCCGGCACTACCTTTGTCCTCACGGACTACTTGTCGGAGGACAATGCAACTTGGAAGGCGATGGTGGGCGTAGGTATCCAACCCAGCTGGCCCGCCATCACACCAACACCGGAAGCGATCAAGGGGAACTCGGCCCTGGCGGCGTACGTGCAGAAGACCCCGGATACGATCGGTTACGTCGACCTGACGGATGGCCTGAACACCCCGGGGCTGCAATACGCCAATGTCCTCAACCCGGCGGGCCACTACATCCGGCCCACGTTGGCCGATGCCGCGTCCGCCATCACGAACATGACCGCCCGGACCACGTTCCCCGCCCCCACCGCCAGCTGGGCCAATGTGAGCATGGTCAATTCTCCGGGAACGAGTGATTACCCACTCGCGACGTTCTCCTACTTCATGGTCTTCCAAGCCGTGAACGCCGGCTATGCCCCCTCTCTTCAGAAAGCGCAGGCGCTCGTGCAGTGGCTCAACTGGACGATAACGATAGGGCAGACGTACTCCAAGAACCTTTACTACGTGGCCGTACCGTCGTCTCTGGTAGCGCTAGACGAGTCGGCGCTGAAGACGATGACCTTTGACGGGACGGCCATCCCCGCATGCACCACCGGATGACGGGCTGACCACGCCACCCCGGACGCTGGCGCAAGCGCCCGATGGCCCCGGGGCGAGCCACCTGGGGGCTCGCCTGCAGCGGCTGAGGTGGCTGGGTCTCGCCTTCCGTTGGGGGACGTTTGCGGCCGCGCTCCTGCTGGTGGGCCTGCTCGCGGCCATCGTCATC
>JBAUTP010000237.1:0-3375 GCA_049582265.1 Thermoplasmata archaeon | reverse complement strand
CCGTTCTCCATACCGGGCCTCAAACAGTGGTGTTACTCCACAACGCCTCACTGCCAATGGTACGTGGGATTGCCGGCGGAGATCAACAACCCCGGCTATGTGTCGTACGAGGCCAAATGGCTCATCGATAACGAAAACTTCGCCCCGACTTATTGGTCGATAGGCAACGAGCCCGAAGCCTACACCAACTGGAATTGTCCCTGGACCACATGGGCGACGTGTACGGGCACGCCCTCGGCCGCGCAGTGGGCGGCAGAGGTGCTTTCCTACTCGCAGGCCATCAGGGCAATCGACCCTACTGCGAAGATTATCGGGATTCAGGCCGTCGGGTCCTACTCCCCCTTTATTCCGGCGCTCGTAGCATCTCCAGCAGCTAAGTACCTCTACGCCATCGCGTTCCACACGTATCCCCCGCCGTCGGGGAATAGCACAGCCGACTTCCTTTCGCTTCTGACAAGCCGCTACAACACCGCAAATGAAGTAGAGGATGTCCGAGCCGAGATTGCGGCGGCCAATTCCTCGATGGCGAACCTTCCTATTTTCGTGGGTGAGTTTAACGGTGGACCTTGCCCCATTCCTTCACCCTCGGACCAGGAATTTCCAGACCTCTTGCTGTACATGGGGGCCGTAGTTCAGGGGCTCCAAGCCAACCTTTCCGAGTTGGACTACTTTGCCTTGGCGAATGATGGCTTCTCGCTGATCGGGACGAACTACGCGCCCTATCCGACGGGCACGTGGATGGAGGAGATGAAGAGTGTTCGGTTTGGGGATGCCTACAACTACACCCTCAGTGGAGATGTCCCGAACGTCTGGTCCGTAGAGTGGCAGAATGGCACGAGTGACACTCTGATGGTGGTGAACGCAAACCCGACACAACAATTGTCGATGAAAGTCGGGGCAAACTTCCCGATCGGGGAGTCGGGTCACACAATCTCGTGGAGCGTTACGGAGTCTAGTCCGATGGTCTCGACTTTGGCACTTCCCCAGTACTACGCGATCCCCCCCCAGTCCATCTTGTTGGTGGAGAACTATTGACGTTGGCCTCCTGTGGGAGGCTCGCGACTCGGCGACCCCGTCCCAGCTGCGTCAGGGCGTGCCCTCCCCCCCCATTTGTGTATCTGAGGGTCAGCCCCGACGTATCTCAAAAGTAAGAAGCTCAGGGGAGACGTGCAGCTCTTTCAATCGTTGTACGCAGTCGGCATCGCTCGCTCCTCGAGGGCCGCTCACGTCTCGCATGAAAGCCTCTACAGCATCGGACGGGCCCTGCACCTCGATGAAGACAGTGCCATCCGGGCGATTCTCAACTGAGCCGACAACACCGTGCCGCAAGGCAGCCTCCGCGACTCGGGCACGGTAGTTCACTCCTTGGACGCGGCCGGAAGCGACACAATGCCAATGCACAAGTGATCTCATCGCCTCCCCCACCTCAAAATCAACGGGAATCCTCCGGGGGCCCGCGCATGTCGACCAATCTTAGCGCGGTTCTTGATTCTCGCCTTCTGGGGACCTCGAATCCTCCCTTCTGGCCGATCAACGGAGCACCGCGATTGGAGAACCGCCCCAGGCGCAGGAGCTTAATCTAACAGTTGCGAATGACGGGCCGTGGCTTCCACTCGGCGGCTCGCCGCGATCATGTTCACCGACACCGTCGGCTACACAGCTTCTTCGCAGGCGAACGAAGGTGGAACGCTCGAACTGCTGCGTCAACAGGTGGAGCTGGTCCGCCCACTTGTGGCCATCCACCAGGGTCGAGAAATCAAGTCCACCGGTGACGGCTTCTTGGTCGAATTCGATAGCGCGCTTAAAGCCACCCAATGCGCGGTGAACATCCAACGTCGGATTCATGAACGGAACACTGAAGGGGGTCTCGCTCCGATCCAGATCCGCATCGGAATCCATCTGGGCGACATCGTGCAGCGTGGAACCGACATTCTCGGAGACGCGGTCAATATCGCCGCCCGGATCGAACCGGTCGCTGAGCCCGGTGGCATTTGCGTGTCAGGCGCGGTCCACGAACAGATTCGAAACAAGATCCCGGACAAGTTCGAAAAGTTGGCTCCAACGGCGCTCAAGGGAGTTCAGCTTCCTGTCGATATCTACCGGCTCGTCCTCCCCTGGAATGTCTCCGAGCAATCCACCCTGGGACGGGACCCCGCATCGCTCGAGAGAAGCCGGCTAGCGGTCCTCCCGTTTGTGAGCATGAGCCCCGATCCCAACGATGAATACTTCGCCGATGGCCTCACGGAGGAACTGATTGAGAGCCTCTCGCACGTGAAGGGTCTGAAAGTGATTGCGCGGACCTCCGTCATGGACTACAAGAAGAAGCAGAAACACGTCTCGGAGATTGGGAAGGAGCTCGGGGTCGGAACGATAGTAGAGGGAAGCGTCCGAAAGGCCGCGAATCGAATCCGGGTGACGGTTCAGATGATTGACGTCGTAACCGAGGAACACCTGTGGGCGTCAAAATACGACGATGATCTCGATGACGTCTTCGCGGTGCAGAGCGATATTGCGACGAAGGTCGCCGCCTCGTTGTCCAGCAACTTTTCGATAGCGAGTATTCCGGTTCCGGTTCTGAAGGAGAACCAAAACCTAGAGGCTTACTTGCTGTTCCTGCAGGGGCAGGCACTGGCGTGGAAGCGCGAAGAAGTTCCCCTCCGGCAGGCCCTACGGTTCTTCGAGCAGGCCGTGCAAGCGGATCCGACGTTCGCTCGGGGATACGCCAGCGCGGCCAGGGCGTACAAAGAATTGGGTAACGAGGGCCTGGTTTCCTGGACCGAGGCCCTTGCACAGGGCAAGGCCGCCGCGAAGAAGGCCCTTTCGATAGATCCTAACCTTGCGGAGGGTCACTGCGCCCTCGCCGAATTGATGTTCATGGGTGACGACCCCTTTTCCCTCATGGAGCGAGAAGCTTCCCGGGCGCTCGAACTCAACCCGAGCCTCGCTGACGCTCATGATGTGCTCGGCCAGATCGCGGGAGTGCGAGGAGATCTCAAGGCCTATGTCGCCCACATGGAGGATGCGTACCGGTTAGACCCGCTCTCCCCGCTCGCGATCCGGTATCTGGGGAGGGCCTACTTCCTGTCCGGAAGGTATGAAGAGGCGCTCGATCATTGGAAACGGACTCTGCACTTTGACCCCATTAACTCGTACCGAGGGATGACCGATTACTACGTCATACAGGGTGACCTGGACACGGCGAGCAGTATGGTCAAGGAGATGCAGCGCGTTATGCCCACGGCTCGAGATACCTACCTAAGTACCGGAGTCGTGGCAGCCCTCAAAGGCGACAAGTCGACGGCCATGCAGATGATCGCCAAGCTGGATGCCACCCACGAAAAGGGATGGGTGACTTCTCCGTATGCGGGCTACGTT
>JBAUTP010000236.1:0-2544 GCA_049582265.1 Thermoplasmata archaeon | reverse complement strand
TTACCTTGGCTGGGATCTCGGCGAGCAGCACCACGAATACGCTTTGGTTCGCCGAACCCAATGGCACCTACAATTTCAGCGTCGGCTCCGTCACGGGCTACTCAGTTATTCCTTCGTCCGGTTCCGTCATGGTTGAGGGTGAACCTCTAACCGAGAATCTCTCGTTCAACCTCCCTCCACCCGCCGAATTCGTCGTTACGTTCGCCGAGACGGGGCTCCCGGCCGACTCGGCCTGGACAGTCACGATCGGGGGCACGGTCCAGTCGTCCGCGGGGGACTCCGTGAAACTCCCAGAGCCGAACGGCACGTACGAGTATTCGGTCGCAACAGCTGTTGGGTTTGGTCCATCGCCGGCCAATGGGACCCTTTCGGTCCGCGGTGCCCCCCTCTCCATCCGCGTGGCGTTCGTGAGGGTCTATCTCCTGAACTTCTCGGAGACATCCTTGACGCCGGGAACCAATTGGTCGGTTTCGCTAACAGGAAACGCGGCGGCCGTGATCCTGGTCGCGGGTCCTGGAACCAGCGTTCCGACGCTGACCCGTTGGTCGGACGGCGCTTCTGCGGTCCGATTCTATGTTTCGAACGGTAGCTTCATCTATTCTCTGGCGGCCCCAGGAAAATCGAGCGCCAGCGGAAGCGTCATCGTGAAGGGTCCCCCGGCGACGCCGGTGGCAGCGAACTTCCCGCCGAGCCCGGTGTCGCCCCGGAACATACCGACCCTCGAGTACGCTAGTCTCGGGATAGTCGTCATAGCGATCGCGGCCGTGGCGGTCGCGCTTATCATGCGACGAAGCGCTCGCCACAGGTCGGAACGGTCCGCTTTTCCGGCGCATGTGGCGACGCCCCCGTCGCCGAGCCAGCGGCCGGTGCCAATCCCTGCGTCCTCACCGCAACGACCAGGCCTGGGGTCCATGGGCGGCACCATAACTCGCCCTCGCGACCAAGACTCGGTGCCCGCCCACGTGCTCCGGTCGGGGCGCTCGGAAGCCGAAAAAGAGTGAACCGTGCCTGGCGGCGTTGAGCCACCAATCTCGAAGAATACGTTCCAAGGGTCTCACCCGATGCGCCAGCACCGGCGGTGCTCGCCCCGTTCGACGAAGCCTTAAGCGGTGGGGGGGAATTCCGTTCCGTGGACGACCGCGAGCGTGAGCTCCTGACGGGGATGGGGAACTGCTACGAAGCGTGTCACGAGGACTATGAAGAGACCGTCGAGATGGTCGCCCACTCCCGCCACCGCGAGGTCGATGAGGTAAAGGCCACGCTCGCGCGCATGCGGGACATGTATGGAGGGGATCCCGACTACCGAGCCCTCCGACGCCGTGTTCCCGATTCCTTTCCGTTCTGACCACGGGGGTACATTGTGAGCAAGTGTCCGGCCTGCTTGGCCCCACTCGGACCGGGTGACCTACCGCAGTTGGCCCGCCATCTGGTGGATCAAGCGAACGCGAGCGATTCCGACCACGTGCGATGGCTCAACCAGAATCTGACGCGGGAGAAGACCGACGCCGCGAACCTCCTCCCGGGTCTGCGACGAGTCTACGACCTAGGCCCGGGCGGGATCAAGGCATGGATCAAGTCGAAGTTCATCGCGAAATTTTTCGGGAAATCCCCCCACCCGTTCGTCCTCGCGCTTCAGCATCCCTCCCGCGCAACCCTTCTCGGATATGTGTTCGAACATCAGCACTTCCTTCGGCAGTGGGTGCGCTCCTGCGCGTACATCGTGGCGCGGACGGACCAGCCCAAGGTCGTTCACTACGAGCTCGACAATCTCAACACCGAGTTCGGAGGTTTCGGCCCCGACCGGGTGTCGCACTACGAGCTCCTGCTGCGCATGGGCGAGAGTCTCGGGGTCGGTCGGGCTCTCGTCCTCGCAACCGAGCCGCTGCCGGCGACACGCCGGTCGATCGAGGCGTGGAATAGTATGGCGACGAGCGAGCCGTGGGTCGCGGTCGTCGCCGCGATGCATAGCCTCGAGCTCATCGCCAACCGAAACCTCATCCACGAGGGGGCGACCACGATGTACTTCGACCCGCTCATCCTGACCGGACCCGGTATCACCGACGCGGCCAAGAACTTCCTTCGTGAGGGGTATGAGGCCGACGTCGGGCACTCCGATGAAGCGCTCGACCTCGTTGTCGAGTTCGCGGACGATCCCGCGGTCCGAGAGGATGTCCAATCGGTGTTTCTGAGGTCCATCGACCTCTTCGACGATTACCTGCTCGCGCGTCTCGAACGAGGCTGGGGCCTTGAAACGTAACTACGCAGGGTGCGCCATCTGCAGCTCGACCTGGGGAGACGTTTGGGCGGACGTCGAGGGTGAGCGGATCTTCTTTTGCTGTTTGATCTGCGCCGAGCAATTCCGGCAGCTCGTCGGAGCGATCAAGAAGGAGACGGGCTGGTCACGTCTGGATGCGATCGACATCGAAGGTGATCGAAGGAGGCGGACGTGCGTCGCCACGTTAGGGCACCACCGAGTACGAGTGGGTGTCGCTTTCAACTCCGAAGGGAAGCTTCTCCGATTCGAGAAACAGATGCCCCCGTAGG
>JBAUTP010000235.1:0-2352 GCA_049582265.1 Thermoplasmata archaeon | reverse complement strand
GAATTGAGGTCCTCCCGCGGGCGACTTCGACGACACCCGCTTCAAACGCGAGGGCGATTACACTGTCTGTTTCGCGGTCTCGTGGTACCTTCGACGCGGGGACCGGGGTTCCCCCGGAGATTACTTTTCTTGCTGGGGGTTCAGCCTCTCGTAATCGCGTTCCAGCGCCGCGGCAAAATTCTTCCAGCTCTTCCCCGTTTCACGCTCCCACGTCGATTTCGGAGGGTTCTTCCCACCAATCCCGTAGGGTCGGCGGCGAGCCCTCAGCGTGAGTTGGGTCCGGTGGCCCGCCAGCTTCGATAACCGGTAATCCAGGGAGTAGGCGCGGTGGCTCCCCACGGTGTCGGAATGCCAGTGGTTGGGGGGCATCAGGCGCACGACGTGTCGGGACCACCGCCAGCCGTCTTTGGTGTCATACAGGTCTTCATACACCACTTGACGTGCCGACTGTTGGAGAATGCGCCGGGAATAGTCGTCACCCTCGGATTGCGCGTCCTGAGGCGTGAAATCCGTGCACCACCGATACACGAAGTCCAACGGCGCGCGAAACTCGGCTCGCATCTCGTAGGTGGGCCCCGGCCAACGTTTCGCCATGCGAACTTCCCCCGGAACTCTGGGTGGGAGGAAGAGGCCAATTGAAAACTTTTCCGTGAAGGATCTCGTTGGCCTAGGCGAGCCGCAGCTCCCGGCCGAGTAGGTGGTACCTACTTTGTGGCTGTCACAAACACGCATTCCCCCGGAATGGTCAAGCCGTCCGCCGTCCTCCATTTCGTGAGGTTGGAACGCGTTTCCTCGAGAACCTGTCGCTGGATCTCAGGAGTTTCTTCGGAGAGCGAATGCCCGATGGGCGTAGCCTTGAGGATCGATTGAAGGTAGTGTTCCTCATCCGTCCAGTGCATCGGATGGACGAGGCGATCTTCTTGCGCATCCTGAAACCCCGCCGCGTTGAGGAAGCTCGCCATCTCTCCGGGGCCTCCGAGCTCGTAGGGGGTCGGAATGTACCCCGTTTCGTCCGGCTCGGCGTGCTTCAGCATCGGTCCTATGATCGCGTGGATCCACGGGACCCGGTCGCCGACGCTCCATACCGATACGGCGATCCTCCCGTTCGGGTGTAGCACCCGATGCGCTTCCTGAGCCGCCTTCTCGGGGTCGGTAAAAATCTGAAAGCCGAAGGAGCTGGCCACGCTATCGAAACGGTCGTCCTCAAAGTCCAATCTCGAGCAGTCCATCACGCGAAACTCCGCATTCGAGATCGAGCGGGCCGAACTCACGCGCTGTGCGATCGTAATCATGTTCTCCGAGAGATCGACCCCGATCACTTTCCCACCCGCGCCGACATGGCTCGCGATGGAGAGGGCGGGCTCACCCGGTCCGGTTCCGAGATCGAGAACGGTCTGTCCGTTACTCGGCCGTAGTCGCGTGATGAGACCGGCGCGAAACGGCTCCAGATTGGTGAGTAGATCCACGTAGGCTTCGGCGCTCTCGTTCCACGTCGTCCGAGTATACTCTCGGTAGTACTCGTCACTGTACTCCCAAGGCATCGGAAGCTCGACCTGACCGCACAACTCGGCCACTAAATATGTTTCGAAGAATCGCACGGAAAGACTGGCGGGCTATACGGGCGGATCCTTCGATCGTCGAAGGATTCGTTCCACCACGTCGCCTTTCGCGTCCGCATAGTTCTGAACGTACTTCCAATGCTGCCGCGCAAGACTTCGTTTGGTCTCGGCGTACAGCTCGCAATCGGCGGGGTCCGATCGCAGCCGGTCTCGGAACGCGAGGACTCTCCCAATCTCGCTCGCCCCCGACGAAAAGACATGCAGGTTGACGTTCGTGTCCGGGCCCTTGAACAACCGATGCTGATGCCACTCGGGCTCCCGAATCCGAAGAACGTAGCCCGACGCTTCGAGGGATGGCACGTAGGAAGGCTCGTCGGAAGAGTCAGCGACGTCCAGGAGGATGTCAATGACCGGCTTGGCAAGGAGTCCCGGCACCGAGGTCGAGCCGACGTGCTCGATCCGGAGCGCGCGAGCACCGAGTGCGGAGTGGATGCGCTTCGCCTCTCGGCCAAAGAGCACCGGCCACTGGGGCTCATAGTCCACGAGCAGGACGGGTCCGTCCAGTCGTTGTGGTTCGCCGATAGTTACCCGACGAAGTCCATCCTCGGTCACCAACGGAGAGCGAAGGTTCGACTTGGCAGAACCGTCCGCCTCGTCCTTGCGTCGGTTACTCATCCGACGAGCCCACTCGGTTGCTTTTCCCTTCCGGCGGGAATCGGGGGAGCCCTGGATCTTAGCGGCCGATCCACTGGTACAATCCCTGGGCCACATCACCGGGGGCGATGTAGACGGC
>JBAUTP010000234.1:0-10563 GCA_049582265.1 Thermoplasmata archaeon | reverse complement strand
TTGCGGCCTTCGTGGTAGGGGGGCTCCTGTTGGCGCTCTGCCTGACGACGCTCTTCGGGGGAGGGACGCCAATTCCTTTTGCGTCGGGGGAAAAAGGAGAGGTTCGCGCCAGTGATTCTCCCTCGTCGCTGAGCAACGGTTCTGGCAGTAGTGACCCCGCCCCATCGAGCGCCAATGCGCTCTGCCCCTCCTCGGGCCCTACCATCCTGGGAATACAATGGAACTGCATTGCGGTACTCAACCTGACCGAGGTCATCCTGATTCTGGCGGCGATTGGAATTGTGGCCTACGTGTTCAAGAATTCCGACAAGGCGGAACTGCCCGGGGAAGCCGGCGATGTTCCGGTCACGGACGAAGAAGAGGAGATGTATAGGGAGAACCGGAAGCTCGGCCTCCCCTACCACCCGACCGAAGAGGAAGAGGAGTGACCGCGTTCGGGAACACCGTCCTTGGGGGTACGCAATGTGGGTTAGGCCCCTCTTCTCAACCGTCATTCTTTCGCCTCTTGGACGAGCGGGAGGTTCGGTTTCCGCCCGGGGTGGTCCGCCGGCTCGCCGCCGGACCCGAGCCCAGTCCGGACGAGGTCGACGAGGCCAAGCGCAGCACCCTCAAGCTGGCCGTCATCGGGGGCGTGCTGGCCCTGGCTGCGGCGGGTGCGGCCAGCTTCCTCCGGTTCGCAGTACCTCCTCCCGCGGGGTCTGCGACGTTTCCGAGGGTCCAGCTCCTCTACACGGATGGGACCCCCGTGCTCGCCTCGACCTATCGCTACCCCTCCACCTCGACCGACCTGATCGTGTTCAACTATCCGTTGGATAACGAGCCTAACATCCTGCTCAACCTACCGACCTCGGCCCCGGGGGGTATCGGACCGAACCTATCCATTGTCGCATTCTCGGCGGTCTGCCAACACTTGGGATGCATCCCCCCGTTCATCTCCTACTATCCGCCGGGCGCCTGCGGCAACTTCAACGGCGGTCGTGCGTTTATTCATTGCGTCTGTCACGGCTCGACCTACAATCCCGCCGTCTCTGCTCCCGGGGGCGGGGCCGCCATCATCACCGGACCGACCGTGTCGCCCTTGCCCCAGGTCGTCCTCATTTGGGACCAGGCGTCGGACGAAGTGTTCGCGGCGGATGTCATCGGTCCGCCGGTGAAGGGCCACTCCTCAACCCTCATCGGGGGGGACGTCGTCCTTAATCCGGTCACATGCGAGGCGCCGCAGGTACCGACCCAGCAGTGCCCGGAGTGACGGGGCGACCCTGATGGCGCGAACTAACGGGGGTACGGTCGCCACGAAAGCTCCGCAGATAGGGCCGATCGCGTCACTGTACAACCGATCCGTCAATGTTCTGTGGAATTTCCTGGAGAGCCGTACCCACGTGTCCAAGTGGCCGTATCGGCCCCAGCCGGAATTCAGCTTCAATCCGTCGTACTGGACCGGCGCGTTCGTCGCCGTCGGGTTCATGCTCCAAGTCCTCACCGGGCTCCTCCTCCTCTTCTACTACGACCCATCCACTGCCTCGATAACGACCGGTGGTTCCCCTCAGGCGTGGACCTCGACATTGTACATCATCCAGACCGCCCCGTTTGGTTGGTTGCTGCTGACAACTCACTTGTATGGGGCCTACGCGGTGATCCTGCTTGCCTTCATCCACTTCTATCGCGGCTTCTATACCGGAGTGTACAAGCGGCCGAGGGAGCTCTCGTGGATGCTCGGGGCCGTCCTGCTGTTTCTCATGCTGGGGATGGGTTTCACGGGCTACCTCCTTCCGTACACCGCACTCTCGGTGGGCGCCACCGACGTTGGCCTCGCGCTCGTCCAATCCGTTCCGCTCATCGGACCGATCACGTACCCACTTATCCAAGGCAATGGCACGTTCCAAGGGCTCTTGTCCCGGATGTTCGCCCTCCACGTCGTGCTTATTCCGGTCGCTCTCCTCACTCTCCTCTACATCCACGTTACCCTGTTCGAATCGCACGGGGTCGGCCCTCGGGCGAGCAGCGACCCCAAGGCGAAGCGGGTTCTGACGGAGGCCGACGATCAGAAGCTCGGAAGTTGGTTCCCGCGGGTGTTCCTCTACATGCTCAAGTGGGGACTCGTCTATGTCGGTTGCCTGCTCCTCATCTCGTCCGCGTTCCTGGTCCAATTGGCCCCGGCGTTCGGAGCCTCGGGACAGGGAGGTGCCTCACCGGAGCCGGATTGGTACTTCCTATGGCTCTACAAGGTGGCCGATTTCCAATACGTCACACCCACCGTCGCGGTACTCCTCGTCGGTCTCCTCGCGTTGTTCATTCTGTTCGTCCCCTGGATCGAGACCCTAGTGGGCCGCATCATTCCCCGTTTGAAGAATCCTCGAACTCACCCGCGCGACCGCCCGGTTGTTCTCTTCACGGCTACCTACTTGCTCTCGTTCTTCGTTCTCATGACCGTCTGGGGTGGGGTGATGCCGGGGGTTGCGATTCCCGTTCAGATGTACGCGTCCTACCTCGGGACGCTCGCCGTAGTGGAAGGTCTGATCATCGGGTACTTGTATGTCCGGTACCGGCGTACGTACCGAGCCCGCCTGGCGGCAGTACAGAGTCTGGGTCGCAGAACAATCGCATCCTCGGGTACGCCAGACGCCATGAGGCGGGTGACGCCGTCCAAGCCCGCCCCCGCGTCGCACGATTTCTGGGATGGCTCCGCCGCGCTGATGATTATGACCCTGGCCGGACTCCTCGTTCCGCTCGGGTACATCCTGGACCAGCGCTCGTACGTGGGTGCCGGTAACGAACAGGCGTTTGGTGTAGCTACCGCGGTCATGGCGCTCGCGCTGGCCGGCATGGTCCAGATCCTCGAACGGGCACTCCGTCGTCGCCCCACCGTACCGAACCGGATAGTGGATTCCCAAGGCGAACGAAGTTGAGCCGCCGGTCGGGAAAAGGTGGTTCGGTCGCGACCTTCGTGACTCAAGCCAGCCGCGAAGAGCGCGTGGAACGACCGGATATCGTCTCAGCGCAGCAATTAGTGGGGTACCCCTCCCACGATAGATCCCCTTCGTTAGACAAAGGCGCGAGGGGCCAACTCGAGGCGCTAGCTAGAGAACGAGCCCCATTCGAGCCGTGCCTGCGGGAAAACTCCCGAACCGCGGCTTAATCTAACGGAAGCGGTCTTCGGGACGTGGCCTCATCTCGCCGACTTGCCGCCATCCTATTCACCGACACGGTCGGCTACACTTCCTCCACGCAAGCGGACGAGGGCCGCACCCTCGACCTGCTTCGCCAGCAATCGGAACTGGTCCGCCCGCTCATCTCCCTCCACCAAGGGAGAGAGATCAAATCGACCGGCGATGGGTTCCTCGTCGAATTTGACAGCGCTCTGAAAGCGACCCAATGTGCCGTGAACATCCAGAGGCGGATCTACGAGCGCAACGCCGAGGGAAGCTTCGCCCCGATTCGAATCCGTATCGGCATTCACCTGGGAGACGTCGTCCAGAATGGCACGGACATCCTCGGCGACGCGGTGAATATTGCCGCGCGGATCGAACCGACGGCCGAGCCCGGGGGCATCTGCGTGTCCGGCGCGGTCCACGAGCAGGTCCGAAACAAGATCCCCGACAAGCTCGAAAAACTTCCTCCGACGGCGCTCAAGGGACTGGAGCTCCCCATGGACATTTACCGAGTCCTATTACCTTGGTCGATGGGCGAGCCATCCAAAATGGGCGACGGACTGTCTCTGCTCGACAAGAGCCGAATCGCGGTCCTGCCCTTTGCCAACATTAGCCCCGACCCCAACGACGAATACTTTGCGGACGGGTTGACCGAGGAACTTATCGCGAGCCTCTCGCTGGTGCCCGGGCTCAAGATAATCGCGAGAACTTCCACCATCGGATACAAGAAGGCTGAGAAGAAGGTCGCAGCGATCGGCAAAGAACTCGACGTCGGAACCGTCGTTGAAGGGAGCGTTCGCCGGGCCGCCAACCGAATTCGAGTTACCGTCCAGGTCATTGATGTGGCGACCGAAGAACACGTTTGGACCGCGAAATACGACGACGACCTCGACGACATCTTCGCCGTACAGAGCGATATCGCGACGAAGGTGGCGACGTCCCTTCCGGGGAGTTTGTCGAAGCCGCAACCTCCGGTTCCGGAGCTGGAGCGACCTAAAGAAACGCAAGCGTACTTGTCCTACCTGCAAGGGCAGTCTCTGATCTGGAAGACCGATGAGTCCTCGCTCCGCAAGTCGCTGGACCATTTTCAGAAGGCTATCGAAACGGACCCCACCTTCGCCCGGGCGTACGCCGGTCTGGCCCGGGTCTATATCGGACTGGGTAACGAAGGCTACCTTACTTGGACCGGTGCCATCGAAATGGGGCAGGCGGCGGCCGAACGAGCCAGCAAGCTCGATCCCGACTTGGCCGAAGCGCACGCCCTGTTGGCTGAGCTCGCATTTATGGCGGACGACCCCGCCGAGTTACTCGACCGGGAGGTCCGACGCGCTTTGCAGCTAAACCCCAATCTCGCTCAGGCCCATAGCATCCTGAGTTCCCTCGCCGGCTCCTTCGGAATCATCGAATCGTACATCCTCGAGGCGGAGGAGGCCTACCGCCTGGACCCACTCTCGCCTCCGATGATTCGACGTCAGGGGGAGGCCTACTTCAACTCGGGAAGGCTCGAGGAAACTCTGGCGCATTGGAAGAAGCACATTGAGTCCGATCCGATCGACGCGTACAAGGGGCTGGCGGAATGCTACATGCTCAAGGGCGACTGGGACCAAGCCGAGGCATTCGTCCGCGAAGTGGAGCGAGTCGCACCGAACAGCGACCCCGCCCTGCTCTGTCGAGGGTTTCTCGCGGCACGGAGGGGAGATCGAGACACGGCGGTCCGGATGATTGCTAAGCTCGATGAACTGTTCAAGAAAGGCACCGCTCGGCAGTCGTCCATCGGTTTCATCCATTTCGCACTGGGCGACCTGGACCAATTCTTCGAGTATATGTTCGCCGCGGCTAAGAACCACACCATGCAAGCAGCGCGGGTCCGCCTCTCCCCGCTGTTCGCGTCAGCGCGAAAGGATCCTCGCTTCGTCATGCTGGTCATCATTGCGGGGCGCCCCATGCGAGCCGCCAAACCCGCCGGCTAGATTCCAGCCACGTGGGTTATCGGTCGATGACCCTTGACTGATTTCCCTTGTGCTCCTTGACGAGAGATTACTTTCTGAATTGACCCGTGCCTGCCTCAGCGAGCGAGAGGAGGCGCCCGCGCGACGGATCGGATGCGGTCCGGCCCTACACGTATTCGCTTCACGCGCTTCCTAGGACCTGAGCGTCGTTCGGGGAGATTTCGGGAAATGGCACTGGCCAGCTCATGCTTCTTAAGATGAGGTCACCGGCGGGCCGACGACGCATTCAAGGCCGCCGCACTGCGGATCAGGGCCTTGAAGGCGTTACCGGCGATCGTATCTCCTTCATGGAGGACGATAGCTCGCGTGACGCCCTGGAGGTTGGCGTTGAAGAGGCCGGTCGGGTCCTTGAGAGCCGCCCCATCGGCGAATGTCAGCCTCAGGTGATCCTTGTATGTCTCGCCGGTGCAGATGATTCCGTCGTGGTACCACACCGGAATGCCGCTGGGATTCGATGGCTTCTTCCATTTCCGCTCCTCGACGACTTCGGGGTCTGCCTCCTTGATGAGGCGGCGAATCCGGTCGAGGGCTTCGCGTCGCCAATCGGATTGTTCGTGGGTCTTCGTTCTGATCGGAATGGAGGGAGAGTGGGACTTGTTCGTGCCCTTCATGGCTCAGTTCCCCCCCGGCTGCTCGAGGAGCGTGGCCAGCCGCTGGAGCGCGGCCTTCGCCCCCGCCTCGGCCCCGTATTTTGCCATCATTTCCCGGACCTCCTTCGAGACGCAGAGATTGGTAAGCGTGACCCGGGTCGATCTTCCCTCGCTATGGAGGTCCACGGTTGTCGTCACGGGATTCCCTTGCCCCTCGACCTCGAAAGTGTACACTAGTCGCGTGGACGGCTTCACCTCGATATACGAACCAACAAAGACGAGCTCCTGCCCGCCGGGGGACTGCTGCACGTAGCGATACTTCCCGCCCGGCCGAACGTCCATCTGTTCGACCCGTAGCGAGCCGCCCGGAGGTGCCCACCACCGCGGTACGAGCTCCGGGTCCGTGTAGGCCTCGAAGATCCGTTCGGGGCTCGCCTGAAGCGTGCGTTCGACGACAAACTCGCGTTCGCTGTCCGTTCTCTTCGTGGGTTGTTCGGTCATGGTTTCTCTCCCTTCGTTCGCATCTTCTTGGGCTCCTCGACGAGGTCGGCCAACCGCTGTAGACGGCCCGCCTGATCCTGCGCGACCCTACGCATCCAGTCGACCATTCCCTCGAAGGCCTCTGTCCGAAGGGAGTACCAGCGACGCTGGCCCTCCGGGCGTGCGATGACGAAGCCGGCCTCTTGGAGGATGCGTAGGTGACGCGACACCCCGGGCTGTTCAATGTCGACCCGCCTCACGAGGTCGTTCACGGAGCGCTCCCCCGACGCGAGTGCCTCGAGGAGACGCCGGCGGGTCGGATCTGCCAGTACGGCGAAGACGTCGTTAGCCACGAGGAAGTGCATTCCACTTGGTGTATATACACATTACCCGATATATAACTGGTATCCCTCGGAGTGTTCTACTCCCTCCACGTCCGGTTCGCCGCGACTTTCTGGTCCGGCGGGAGGACGTGAGATTGAAGGTCACTCGACCAATCCCGGGGGGGTGTGGTCAATGTCCTCGCACTCGGCTCGAGGAGTCGGGCCCTTCCGAACGATTCGGGATCGAAGCAGGCAAGGGATTATGGAGCAGGAACTGGTTCTGGCGCCAATGAGCCCGAACAAGAAGCTCATCGAGACCTACTTGGCGACGACCGACAAGTCGAAGCGCGGTCCACTTCTGGCGGATAACGTAGAGTGGGTAGAGTGGGTCGACGGCGTGCCTGCTTCGGGAGCCATCACCCGAGGGAGGGAAGCCTACCTCAAGAACTACGGAGACGACGAACTCCGGGGCGAGGTCCATCGGCTGACCGAGGGTAAACGGGCTTGGACCACTCCTATCCGTACCGTTCCAAGCGGTGACCGTGTCATGTCAGCCGATATGCCGAGCCTCAAACGAGAGGTTGGACTAACGGGATTGATTTCGATAACGGTCAGAGGCATCATCGGTTCGGGAATCGGATTCGATGGAATATTCTGACGAAGGCGTGACGGTCCAACGTTGCCCTGGGAGACCGACGTGCCGAGCTCGTCTAACCGACACCGGTGACCACCCCGTCCTTGGACAGTCGGATCGCTTCAGCCGAGGGGTGAAGGGGCAGGCCAGGCATGGATGCGACCGGGCCGGCCATGGCAACTGTAAACCCCGCTCCGGGCCACCGAAAGAAGTGCCGCACGGTGACGATGAAATCTCGAGGTCGGCCTCGAAGCGTGGGATCCGCCGATAGCGAGAGGGGGGTCTTTGCGATGCAAACGGGGCCATCCGCGTCGTGGTCGGCACGTAGGCGATCCAGCTCCGATCGAGCGGTATCGGTCATTTCGAATCCATTCCCGCCATAAATCTCGGTTACGACCGTGTGAAGAATCTTCTCTACGGAGGCCCCTTCCGGATAGAGCGAACGACTCCGTTGTTGTAAGTGGCACGCCTCGATGACCCGTTCTGCCAGGTCGTTGGCTCCCCGACCACCATCCGCGAATGACGTAACGACGGCCATGGAGAGGCGGTGATCGGTGCAAAAACGCTGAACCTCAGCGATATCCTCGCTGGAATCGTCCAGAAAGCGGTTCAGCCCGATCACAGGATCAAGTCCCATGCGACGTAGGTTTTCGACATGCTGTTCCAGGTTGGCGAGTCCTCGTCTTACGGCCGTCGTTCCTGGGGGGGCCGACCCGGGGCCCCCGTTGCCGTGCCAACGAAGCGCTCGAATCGAGGCGACGAGCACCACCGCATCCACTGTGAGGCGGGTCTGGGGGGAAACAATGTCAACGAATTTCTCGGCGCCCAATTCCGTCGAGAATCCGGCTTCCACGATGGCAAAGTCCGAGATACCGAGGCCGAGCTCGATGGAGAGACGGCTGCACGTTCCATGGGCAACGTTGGCATAGGGGGCCCCGTGAACGAAAGCCGGCGTGCCTTCCACCGTTTGGACCAGATTCGGCTCGAGGGCGCTCCTGAGAAGCCCGGCCACGGCCCCAATCGACCCGAGCTCCGAGGCACGGATGGCAACTCCGTCCGCGCGGCGTCCGGCGGTCATTCGACCGATGCGGCCCTGGAGGTCGGCGTAATCGCTCGCCAGCGCATGGATGGCAGCCATCTCGGAAGCCGGAGTGATGACAAACTGACCCGGTCGAGGAAACCCCGGGGCCTTCTCCGACAACCCCGAAAGTATGTCGCGCAACGATCGGTCCTCGAGGGGAGATGTCCGGGGCAGGACGGGGCGGGTCCCGTCGAGAGCCAACGGATTACCGTGGAAGATATGGTTGTCAACGAGGGAAGCCAGCAAATTCTGTGCGTTGGTGATGGCGTCCAAATCCCCCGTGAAACCGAGGTCGATTGCGGGGCGGGGTTCGACCGTTGATCGACCTCCTCCCGACGCACCCCCTTTGAGACCGAAGACCGGCCCAAGGGAGGGTTGTCGGAGGCAAACGATCGCTCGGCGACCTCGGCCGTGAAGCGCCATCGCGAGACCGATCGCCACTACCGTCTTTCCTTCCCCCTGCACTGTCGGCGTCATCGCCGTGACCAGCACGAGCTTGCCGCGGCTCACCGAGGCCGTCAGGGGCCTCGCCACCCGCAAAGGAATTTTCACCACGCCCGGACCCGCCGGAACGACGTCTCCCGATTTGAGCCCTACATCGAACGCGACATCTCCGATGGGTCGCATTACCGAACCTTCCCTCGGCAGTGTCGAGCTACGTACACTTCTGTCGGGCGAACCGGGTTCCGACGGATTCGCTCTCCACGCAGGCCATCCCTCTATCCAGAGAAGGCTCTTTCGGGGACAAGGAGCCTATCACGATATTCATCACGCCCGAGGCTACGATGTTCTCGATCACCTCAGCGAACTTCAGGATCGACCAGGGAGTGGGAGACGCCGGTTTGATCACGGCACCGTTTCCGGCGACCATCGCGGGGGCAAGTTTCCACGACATCATGAGCAAGGGGAAGTTGAACGAGATGATCTGCCCGACAACCCCCAGAGGCTCGTGGAAGTGGTACGCGACCGTATCCTTGTCAATCTCGGTGATCGTTCCCTCCAGAGCCCGGGTCGCTCCCGCGAAGCGGCGGAAATGGTCGGCGGCGAGGGGATGTCCGCGGCCAAGCTCTCGCGGATCGGTTTCCCATTCTCCCACGTTTCCGTGATAGCGAGCATCTCAAGGTTGTCGTCGATGGCGTCAGCGATCCGGTTGAGCACTTTCGCTCCTCCGGTGAGGGTCGTTTCGCCCCATGCGGTCTTGGCGGCATGTACGGCGTCCAGGGCCCGCTCGAAGTCCTCCTCCGTTGACTTGGCCACCTCGAATATCGGGCGGCCATACACGGGTGAGAGATCGACCTTGTGTTCTCCTTTCGCCGGAGGTACCCATTGCCCACCGAGGAAATTATCGTACCGCGCCTTCACGACGACAAGGCTGCCGGGCTGTCCGGGCGGCGTGTAGATTTTTCCCGTCGGCGTTTCGATTTCCTCCGTCCCCCGCTGAAGGTGTTTCGCAATGGGTTGAGCAGCGGCCGCCATGTTTGGGTCACCCAGTAGGCGAACGTGATCCACGCTAGCTGGAGTGGCCGTTAATCCGACTTTACCTCGGCACTTCCGAAGCACGCCCCTCAGAAGATCTTCGTCGGCCCACTCCGCGTTCGACCTCGGTGGGAGGTAGGCATCCTAGCCTTCCGGCGATCGGTGGGAGCGTCCACCCTCGTGGCCTGCAGTGGAACGGCCCTTGGGGAAGGCAAGGTTCCCCGAGTCGCCGGCGGGCGGCAAAAACGTCGCGTCCGCCAGGAGACGCACTCCCGCTTCGCCTCTCGCCGTTAATCGGTAGGACTCTCCTTCATGAAGGACCAGCCCTGACTCCGTGAGCTTGCGGAGATGGAAGGACATCTTGGGAGAGTCGTCGAGCTCGGCCGCACGCATCGCCTCGCCGAACGAGGCTGGTCCGTCCGACAGCCGTTGGAGTACTTTTCGTCGGGTAGGATTGGCGAGCGCTTCCAGCGCCGTATGGGTTTCCTCAGTGGTCACCGCGCTCCCCAGGGCCACGGCAACCGACCGAGTGACGCGTCGTGGGTTGAATCCGACGCGCAGCGGGCCCCGTCCGACCAGGTCTTTTCGGATGCGGTCGAGGACCCCGACGACATCCTCCAGGCGATGGTGGTCCAAAAGCCGTTCAACGCCCGCCACAACGACGGCGCCGTTCGGGTGCTCGCGCAGGAACGACTCGGCTCGCTCCGCGAGCCCGATTGGATTCTCGGGGGTGAGGGCCTCGACGTGGAGATGGGGCTCGTTATGCGACGTGGTCTCCCCGAAGTAGACCACCTCGAACTGACCGCCCGCCGCGAGGGCGC
>JBAUTP010000233.1:0-6506 GCA_049582265.1 Thermoplasmata archaeon | reverse complement strand
GCACGGTGGCGACCCATCCCAAGTAGCTATCGAGTTCCTTGAGGTAGAGTTCTGTCGCGGTGTTTACCGTCTTGCCGACTTTCTCCCACGCCTCACTCGCTTCGTTTTGATACGCTTGTTCGTTGTTCATGTTGATTCCTTGGAGTGTGATTACCGGCGACCTTTTTTCGAGCGGCCATTCGCTCGATGAGAGGGTGCACGACGCCCGGTGGGTGAAGCACGAAGGGGCTTTTCCACTGCACCCGAAGGCGCCGAGGACCCTCCGACAGTCGACTTACGCAGTTGATCCTGAACCCATCGGTCTACCTCCGCTACTAGGTCAGGCGCGGACGGCCCGAACGTGGCTCGCACGAAGGAGCGGGTAGCTTCCCACGGAGTGGCATAGAGCTTCTGAAGGAGATCGTAGCGCTGGTAGGCCTGCCTCATTTGCTCTTCGACGGCATGCGTCATCGCCTCGGACGATCCCAGGAACGGAACGGAATCCGGCGAGGATGTTCCGGCGAGGATGACGAGGACTTCCCGGCCAGAATACTCCGTGAGTCCGCTCACCTGTCCATTGGGCGACACCCGACGCGTGCCGATGATCTTCCCGTCAGGACCAATTTCGATTCTCATGGCTGGATGTGAATGGCACATCATAACACAATAAGTATTTAATATTTTCTTATGCAATCGCTTTGGAACGGGGGCAGAGGTCACCTACCGGCGGGCCCGAGCGACTCGAAGTTCGGTGGTAGGCACGCCCGCGTCGCCAAGCTTGTCGGGGAGTGGGACGTCAACCCTGGATACCGCCTTCATCGAGGCCTATCCCAAGGGCGTCGCGTCCTGGAGCACCGAGAGAAATGCAGAATGCACTTCGGACTGATCGACGTGGAGAGTTGCAAACAAGCCACGGCGGACCAGATGGGTCGTAACGACGGGCAAGAGGCGAAGCGGTTCGGTTGACCCATCTGGGTCAACCGAACTGTAATGCGTAAAGCTCAGAGGGCGGGTAACTACCCTAGTGCCCCCCCGCCGAGCACGTGCCTTTCCATGTCGTCACGTGATGCGTGTGCAGGTAGTGGATCATGGTCCCCGATGACTGGCAAAGCCAGATCGCATCCACGTCGTTGGACACCGTGTTGGAGATGACCCATGTGCCCTTAATCATCGGCGCCATCGGTTGACCATACGCTTCAGCGACAATCGAAATCCCCGTTGCCACGGATGGCGTGTTGGGGCTCGAAAAGGAGGTCGGATAACCGCTGTTGTCGGAAATCGAGTTGCCATTCACGTAGGTATCCGAGATAATGTCGCCAGGAACATTGGCATGGATGACGAGTCCCGGCAACTGGCTTCCGTCAATGACGTTTCCGGTGACCCACGTGTTAACGACCGCGGTAGCAGGTCCGTCGGTGGCGATGACGATCTGACCCACATCGATCCCAGTGTAACCACCCGTGGCCTGCTGGGATAATCCGAGGATCGTGTTGTCCACGAGGTGCGTGTCGGAGACTCCGACGTGCGGATCGTAGGCCGCAACCACAATACCGCATCCGAGGTCATTATTCGGGATGTAGTTGTACTCGACGCGATTCCCGATTGCAGCGTGGTTCGATCCGGGGAGCAGTGCCCCCGGGTCTCCCGCGACGCCATCATCGGAGACGCCGATTCCACCATCCGCACTGTTGCCTTCTACGTAGTTGTGGGTTACCGAACTCCAGGTGGTCCCTGAGAGTTGGATCGCTTTGTCTTCGGCGATGCAAGGCGCTGGCACGGCGTTGCAGGTGTGGGTTCCCACGAGATTTCCGTTCCCGACCACGTCGTTGCTCGTGACGTTATCGTGCGTGGAGTCCTGCACAAAGATCCCGTGGTCATTGGCGCCAGTCACCACGTTTTTTACGATCGTCACGCCATCGATGCCCGGTCCGACGAAGATTCCAAGGTCGCAACCGTTGGCGTTGATGACCCGGTGAATGATCGTTTCGCCGCTCGTTGCAATCACTTTAGCAGTCAACCCCGTACTTCCCGCCGTTTGGCATCCGCTCGAACTGCTTGAGACTGACGCCGCTGAGGCGGATGGCGCTGCCATCGCCAAGACCACGAGCGCCAGCATCGCGACCACGACGACGGATAGGGCCAGTGGTCGAGGTCCCTCCTTTCTTTGTTTTTCTCCCGATTTTCGCATTGGAATTCTCCTCTTCGAGGAAGTGCGAGCGCATGGCATTTCTAGTATAAAATCAAGAGCGATTCTTCTCTACTCCTGCGCGCCGACGTGGCTCATTCCTCGATGGTCTCGTTCCTCTCTCAACCCTCGAGGGGGGGTTCGAAGACCGGGCTCTTTCGGTGGTCGAAACGACATCGGCGAGGGGGGCAGGAGCAGAGATTCCGGCACCGACGCAGAGCACGGAGGTCGGATCACGGTTTCATGGAACCCTGGGATAGAGCGCCACTCACAACCAAGCCGAGGGGGACCCCCCCCCCGCTTCTTGGCGTCGACTTCGATTCGATCCGCTGTAGGAGGATTCCGGGCAGACTGCTGGGATTGTTTCGATTACGAAGCTACGGTCGGCGTGGAGGACGAAATCGGGACAAATCAGCCAATGTGGTAAGGTCCAGTCAGCGTCCCGACTTCAGGCGCCCTACCTTCCCGGGACGACAGATCGTTCGATGCTCGCGGCGGTCCAGCGTTCGCCCGAGACAAGAAGAAGATTCTTCAGGAAGACGCGACGCAAACTTTCCCAGGACTGGATCTCCTGGGTCACCACTCCCATGACTGGTCGCTCCACGATCGTGTAGACGCGAAAGCGCGCCGAAAGCCAATCCCACCACGCTTTCGACCCGAACAGATGGTTCCACTCGAGGATGATCGCGACGTTGGGCGTGCGCGCAAGAGTCTCCTCGAGACCTTCCAGGATCGTCGGCTCCGCCCCTTCCGCATCGACCTTGAGCACGATCGCCGGTGCGGGGTCAATGAGGTGATCCAGGGCAAAGACGCGGACCGGCACCCGCGGACGCGGCGTCGGAAAGGGGGCAAGACTGGCCCACCCGTCTTCGAAGGTCGAGATAGAGAGCTCCGCGTGTCCGTCCTTGGCTCCCACGGCACACGACAGCACACGGACGACGGAGGCGAGTTGGTTGAGCACCACGTTGCGCCGAAGGCGATCCACGGCGACCGGGTTCGGCTCGATCGCGTAGACGGTTCCGCTGGGACCGACGAACTGACTCGCAAGGATCGCAAAATATCCGTTGTTGGCGCCGACATCAACGAACACGTCACCGGATCGAAGCAGCCGGGGGAGGAGCCGGCTGGTCTCGGGCTCGTAGCCGAAATACCGCTGGATGGACCAGTACATGCGGACGTCGTGGATCTCAGTGAGATCGAGGCGGAATCGGAGCTTGCCGAGGGGGACCTCGACGGAGTCCCCGAAGGATGCCCGCACTCGGGACTGAACCAATCGAAAATAGGCCCGCAGGAACCACCGGCCCACGTCTTCCGCGAGTGGTAGCCGTAGGAACCAATCGCGAACCTCGTTCACGCCGGAAGAACGCTCAGGTCGGTCCACGACTGACGGCTCCGGATGGGCGGCTTCAGGCCTTCCCAGTACCGTAGAACGCACGGGGCAGGTGATATCGATGACGGCAGCGAATCGCGGCCTTCCGCTTGCCCGGGTTGATGGGGGTGCGAGCGGACATCACACTGCCCCCCGACGCCTCGAACACCCAGAGGCCAGTCCACCGGAAGGACAACCCTCCGCGTCAGTCAAACACGTCACCGATGTAGACCGTGTTGACCGGGCCCGCGATGGCCACGACGCGAGGGCAATCGGGCCCACCGGGGGGACAGCCGGACGGGCTGCCGTTCGGCCCTACCGCCTCTCCGAAGACGAAATCGACCTTTTGGCCGGGATAAACTGTGCCTGTGGCTTGATACATTTTGAGGGCCAGGTGCGCCTTCGGGTAGAGGAAGGTGGCCGACCAGAACTCCGATCGCGAACCACCAACAGAGATTACGTCATAGCAAGCAGTGTACTTCTGACCGGACGCGTTGTACGAAAACCCGGGGTGGTCGGTGGGGCAATTGAAGCAACTGCTATCGCATGCTCCGTCCACCGAGACCCATCGCCACGAGAGAGACAATTTTCCGTAGCTCGTGCTCGCCCCGGGTCCGGTGGTTAACTCTCCACCTATGGCCCCTGGAAGCGCCAGCAGTACTGCCGCGGCGACGACCGCGAAGGACGCTCCTGGGAATCCAACTCCCGCACGCTTACTCTTCATTTTAGACCCTCCTCAATTGTTCCGGGCATTTGCCCGTCCAGTCACGGAGAAGGCGTCCTGCCACAAGAATCGCGGGGCGGGGCACGTCGGCCCGGACCCCTGGCATCACTGTGACACATCGTTGGCGTATTCCGGAGGTTCTCTCGCTTGGCTCGGGTCGATCCACGTGGCGCGACAAGGAAGGCGGAAAGGACCGTGGCCCTCACGGGTGAGATTGACGAGCAGCTCGGGGTCGGTGGGCATTCCTACGACCTGGACTGGGGGCGCCCGCGCAGGTGGCTTGCATTATCGACTTTGAACCAACGACTGCCGTCCTTGAACCAAAAATGAGTTGACACGAGGAACAGTTGGGACCTCGCAGGCCAACCATGGAGTCTCCACGGATGAAGAGTTCGATTCCCGTGATCTACAGCCTTGCATTCGTCGTCGCCGCCGCCCTCGGAATCCTGATGCTGGTGACGGACACGAACCTCCAGACGAACTTTGGAACCGCTCCGAAGTACTTCATCCATTGGTACGCCGTCCTTGCCATGGTGGTGGCCGATCTCATCGGGGTGGGACTTCTTCTGGCCCTACGATCCCGAACGGCCGTCAAGCTCGGGGTCATTGGGTCAGCGCTGCTCTCGGTGGCCATGGTCGCCGTTGTCTTCACGTACCAGGAGGTCGGCTTCGCATCGATGATGCAGTTCGCCAACTATCTCTTCGGTGTGACTTCCTACGGGGGCGACATTCGATATCTCTACGATGTCTTGCTCGCCGTTGACATCGTCACAGCGGTGGGCGGAGCGGTACTACTTTCGTTGACGCGGGCGGCAGACACGTCCGAGACTGCCTCCGAGCACCCACGATCCCCGTCGAACTGATAGGAAGTTCAAGGAGCCCGATTCGACCCTAACCGCGTCCAAACCACGATTTCCTTCGGACTTGTCATGGCCGACCTGAAGTTCGCGAGCTCCAGCGGCCGGTCTCTGTCCTAGGCCGCGGCCTCGTAGTAGTATTCGCCCCGAGCGCGCTGTTCGCGGTCGAGGGCGGAGCCTTCCTGGTTGATCCGCGGACGATGCGTCTCCGCATCGCGGCGGAACGTGATCTCTACGTCCTTCAGCAGGCGGTTCATCCCTTCGCGCATTCCGAAGGGCCCGGACCCGTCGCCGACGCCGGGGTCGGGGGACCGGAACACCATGAGTCCGTCACAGGCGAGGTCGAGGAAGTAGACGTCGTGGTCAACCACCAGAGCCGCGGCGGCCTGCCGCTCGACCTGACGACGAATGAGTCGTGCCATGGCCATCCGTTGGTCCGCGTCGAGGTACGCCGACGGCTCATCGAGCAGGTAGAGCGTGGCCGGACGCGCCAAGGCTAGCCCGACGGCAGCCCGTTGAAGCTCTCCGCCCGAGAGGTCGGGCATGGGTACATCTAAGAGGCCGTCGAGCGAAAGAGCCGGCACAAGGTCGCGTTCGTACAGGCCTGCATCGAACGTCGGGTCCGTACGAAGCGTATCGAGACGTTCGCGAAGGCTCGAGGTCTGCGTCGCCTTGAGGTACTGGGGCTTGTAGCTCACCGTAACGCCGGCCGACGGCACGCCCACCGAGGGAACCTCCACCCCCGCGAGCATCTTCACGAACGTCGTCTTGCCCGTGGCATTGGGTCCCACGATCCCGACGGTTTCCCCTTTGGCGAGCTCTCCGGCGGCCACGCGAAGTCGAAACTCGGGAAAGTCCTTGCCGAGCTCGGGGAACTTGACGAGGGGCGAGCGCTGGGTGGCTGGCTTTGGGGGATGGGCGACGAACACCACCGGCTCGGTTCGGAAACGGACGTTCTCATCTCGCAGGTATCCCCCGAGGTACGTGTTGATGGCACTTCGCATCGGAAGGGGATGGGAGATCACGCCGAAGGCGGCCTCCTCCCCGTAGATGAGATAGGCCTGGTCCGCGAGGTAGTCGAGCAATGCGAGGTCGTGCTCGACCACCATGACGCTGCGCCGCTCGCCGAGGCGACGGAGCACGCGCGCGATCGTGAGCCGATGGACGATGTCCAAGTAGCTGGAAGGCTCATCGAAGAGGTAGAGGTCCGCATCGGTGGCCAACGTTCGAGCAATGGCGGCGAGCTGAAGCTCGCCTCCGGAGAGCTCGCGGAGCGGTCGGTTCGCACTCTTATCGAGACCCACTTCGGTCAACGCCGCGAGGTGGGCGCCTCCGCTTCCGCGAACAAACGCCTCGACCGTGGTATCCGCGTCTGCCATCCGGTCGACGTAT
>JBAUTP010000232.1:0-5619 GCA_049582265.1 Thermoplasmata archaeon | reverse complement strand
CTCGACTTTCCCGGAGCTCGAGGTCACGTAGATGACCCCGTTGGAAAAGACCGGCGCATCCACGTCGCCTCCCACCGCATCCGACCACACGAGGGTCCCCGTGGTCGCGTTTACGGCATCCAGAGATCCGTCATTCGCGCCGAAGAAAACGCACCCAAGACCGGCATCGACGGCGGGAGAACCGTCAATGGCTTTCCCTGACCCCAATGAGAAGTTCCAGAGCAACCCACCGTTGTAATCATCGATGGCCAGTAGATTGCCGGCACCGTCGCCCACGTAGGTCACGCCGTTCACGACCGCAGGGGAGCTTTCGATTGGCTCCCCTACCTCATAGTGCCATGCCAGTTGCTCACCGTTTCCGGGCCCCAGGAACTCGAGGCTGTTCAAAATGGGGTCATTCGGTTCGAATCCCACATGTTCCGGAGCATAGCCAAACTGATCCCAGCTATTGCCAATGGAGATGGGAACCGTCGCGGACTTGCCCGACGTCTTGCCTGTCGCGTTGAGTACCGTAGCCCCGAATGCCGACGACGTCGGGATTACGACCCGAGTCTCAGGGATCGACATGTCCGTAGCTGCCGTAACCGTTGCCAGCACCTGACCCAGGAGGCGTATCTCAACCTTCTCGCCCGGGGTGAATCCCCCGCCATTCACGGTTACGGTTCCTCCCGGCGCGACGTAACTCGGAGATGCCCGGAGGTGAGGTCCCGACGTGCTGTACATGACATCAAATCCCACCTCGGCACCCTTGATATCGGATTGGCCGGCGATTGACATCCCGTTGGCGGTTACAATAAAGGATCCGCCCGATTGAGGAATCGGAAAACTGAACGTCCAGCCAGAGGTGGTCGCTCCCGGGTCCGCTACGGTGGCCAGGTTGTCCGCAGGACCCTGAGTCCAAGCGTTGGATGTGCCATTCCACCACGGCCCGCCCGTCCCGCTGGACTGAACCGCGATCTCCACGCCACCGACGCCCACCGAGTCGGTCGCGCTACCATGAACGGCGAGATCCCCATTGGGATTCGCAAGATCGGATCCTTGCGTAGGAGAGGTGACTTTGGTTGTCGGAAGAGCCGCGTCATTTCCACCGCCAACGGCAAAGCTGTACAGGAACCCATCCGACGAGGGAACGATGATGTTGCCATCGACGATGGCAGGCGAAGAAGTGACCGAGCCTCCTGTCTTGTACGTATACAGCTGCTTACCCGAGGCCAGGGAGACAATCTCTACATAGCCGGCGAGATCGCCAACCGCAACGATGGCGGTTCCGCCGATCCCGGCGATCGCGGGAGAGGAGATCGCCTCGACCTTATCCGGGTCGTGATAGTTCCAGATCAGTTTCCCGTTCGTCGCGTTGAGGTCGAAGACCCCTTCCCCGTACCCAAAGACCAGGTTGGTCCCATACACGGCGGCCGTTGAAAGGCCCTGTTCTACGTGCGAATCCCCGAGTGTGGCAAAATCCGTCCCCCAGATCTCCTTCCCTGTACTTAGGTCAAGGGCATACATGAAACCGTACTTGCTTGGGACATAAGCGACGCCGTCGGCAAACCCGTTCTTACCAGGGGGAGAGATCGTCACTCCCGCACCCACGTCGTACCGGCTTGGGGGTGGGTTGTAGGACTGAAAACGCCAGACTTCCTTTCCGGTCACGGCATTCAAGGCGTAAACACCCGAATCCGGGTCGGCGGTGCCGAACAGAACGAGCGGAGTTCCGGCTTTGTCGACAGTGTAGGAAACGGCAGCCCAGCCACCCGCGGTGCCATGGAAGTCGTCGAACTTCCACTCGATCGAGCAGTTGGCCGCATTGATACCCATCGTAGGGCCGTCGGTCGTGCCGGAATCCAGGCTGGCGATGTAGACGCTTGGAACACCCCCCGGTGGACTTCCCACGGTGGGTGATCCCTCCATCGGTCGAGGAGCAACTGCATGGCACTCGATCGCGCCGGTGGTCGCGTTGAATTTGTAGACGGCCGCATTGTTGAGCGTGGCGATCCATACCGCACCGTCGCTCACCACAGGCGAGGAACGGATGGGGGAACCCAACCACTGTCCCCAGACGATCTGCCCGTTCGCAACGTTGACGGCCTCGATGTTGCCTGTCTCGGTCGTGACGTACGCCAGGGTTTCTCCGACCGTGGCGTCATACGCGACGGCCGCCGAGTCGAACGCGGCACCGTAGATGTTCGTGGCCCAGACCACCCCGAGGTTGGCTGCATCGGACGTCATGAGGGTACTTTTGGAGGTGTAGCCGGTAAGATTGGAATCTAAATGGAGTTCGGGCCAGTCATAGGCCGAACTCAACGGAGTCTCGGCTGGTGGACGTACCAGCGTGGCGGAGGGTGTTGGTGAGGGAGCGTTCGCTGTCGAAAGCGTGTTCGAATGAGCGGCGCCGATCGCCGAGAGCAAAAAGATTAAGACGAGAGTGATCGCCCCGATCCTCGTAGCGACCCATTTCCTTGAGCCCATGATTCCATCTCGTGGGTTGCCGCCCGATGACCGCGTCATCCACATGCAAGCTGTCCTCGGCTGCCGATCGACCTCACGAGGCCCCTCGCGTCCGGGCACCGAAATGGCGTCATCGTATATCCATCTGGTTCACCAGGCATCCGAGTTCATGAATCGAGACAAACGTCCTAACCGGGGGCTCATCCGGGGTGAAAGGGTTCGGACTGGCTTACCCCACGGGTGTGCCACAGTAAGGGCATACCCTCATCTCGAACGTAAGGAAGCGGCCGCAGTGAAGGCATGCGCGCTGCGCGGGAACCTGCCAAGGTGGGATCGCCCAACCGCCCATCGTGGGTCGCGGCTGCCAACCAATGGCCCCGACGCCCCCTGCGGCGGCCAGCGCGATTCCGATGAGGAAGCCCCCGTAAAAGCTCACGATGCTTACAACCGCGAGGACGGTAATGGCGATCCCCAGCTCAACGTGTCGCTCCGGCCACGTCAGCAGCAGTGAGCCGAGAACGATGATCAGTACGCCGAGCCCCGTCCCGAACGCACCGAACGCGAGGTAAGTGTCGTTCGTGCCTCCGAAGGGAGGGAAGGTCGATACGAGCCCAAAGTACACCTCGGCGGTTGCTGCGAGGGTGATGAACACGCCTCCCAAAATGGAAAGGAAGAACGGGGCGCTCGGACGCTCCGCCGGGAACGTCGGTATCGCAGTTGGCGGAGGGGCCATGGGCTGGCCGGAAACCCCCGCTGGCAACCCCATCTGCTCGTACCGGCCTCCGTCCAAGCCACTGGTGGAGAGCGCGTGGCGGTATATCTCATACCTCTGTCCCAGACCCGGGTCCAGTTTGCCTCCGATGGGCGCATCAGGCCGTCGTAGGGGAGGACGATCCCCTCGACCCCCCCGGATTCACGGGAGCGCGTTCCCACGCTTTCACGAACTCAAGGTGCTCTCCGCACTTGTGAAGGCGCGCGAAGTGGGTAACTTCGTGGCCCACGGACATGAGTCGTTCCGTGACGGAGGCGATCTTCGGTTCTCCGAGTTCGTCAAAGGCCGCATACGCCTCGGAGACCCAGGCTTGGGTGGGGACGACCCACGCATGCAGCACTCTCCCGATCGATCGGAGTTGGTTCATCGCGTCGGATCCCCCGAGGCGTCCTCCTGAGACTCCTACCAGGCCGACCATCTTGCCCTCAAATTCTTCGAATCCCAAAAGGTCCAACGCGTTCTTGAGAACCCCGCTGAAGCTTCCATGATACTCAGGCGTGGCGAGGATGATCCCGTCACCCCACGCTATGTCGGCGCGGAAGCGTTGGACATTCTCGGGATAGTGCACCTCCTGCTCCTTCCCTCGGCAAAAAGGAAGCGTGTAGGGCTCGAGATCGATAAGACGCGTCTCCGCCCCATTCGACTCCGCTCCGCGAAGGGCAACTCGTAGGGCAGTCCTCGTCATGCTGTTCGAACGAAGGCTCCCGCAAAGGCCGACGACGTGGATCGAAGTCGTGGGATCGGATGGAGGTTCCATGAACGACCCAGACTCAGTTTGACCTTTAGTCTGTTCTGCGGGCTTAGAGCCTATCCGGTAACCGTTTCGAGTCGAAGTAGAAGAGTGTAAGGTGAGCCACACCGGGGGCACCGGTGACCGAGCGTGGCCTGCGCCGATTCGTGTGTCCCGTCCACCCAACGCCTGCCGAATGCCTTGTGGGATCGCATCGCGCGCATCCTTCCACCGACCCCATCCCATCCGCGCGGGGGCCGACCGTTCTCCGACCCTCGCCCGTCGTTCGAAGGGATCTGGTATCTGCTCCGCACCGGGGCCCAATGGTGTGCCCTTCCCCGTTGCTTCGGACCGAAGAGCACCGTGCACGGTTGGTTCGAGAAGTGGCGAGCGGCGGGACTATTCCAGCAGTTGTGGTGGCAGATCCTCCTCGCCTACGATGACGAGGTGGGAATCGACTGGACCTGGCAATCGCTCGATGGAGCGCTCGGGAAGGCTCCGCTCGGGGGCACGGCCACCGGCCCGAACCCCACGGACCGAGGGAAGCTGGGAACGAAGCGCTCCGTCCTGGTTGACGGTCGAGGAGTTCCGCTGGGTATCGTCGTGGCAGAGGCCAACCGTCACGACTCTAAACTTCTGGAACCGACCCTCGAGGCCCGGGTCGTGTTACCGCCTCTCGTCTCGCAGCACCTGTGCCTCGACAAAGGGTATGACTTCCCGTTCTGCCGAGAGATCGCGCGGTCTTACCTCTTCACCCCGCACATCCGACCGATCGGCGAAGAGCCCCGACGGATGGAGCGGAATCGGAAACGTCGGGCCCGACGCTGGGTCGTCGAACGAGCGATATCCTGGTTGAACCGATGTCGTCGAATCCTCGTGCGGTGGGAGAAGAAGGCCGAGAACTACCTCGCGATGGTCGAACTGGCCTGTGCCTGGATCGCACTTCGGGCACTGGGCCGCTCGTGAGAGGTCGTCGGCAGCTCAACTTTATGCGAGACGCCCGGCTGGTCCGGGCATGCCGCCGTCGGCGAAGAAGCGCTCGAGTGCTCCTTCGACCCGCCGCGGGATGATGCCTCCCCTCCCCGTGCCGGTCCATTGCTGCGGGGAAGGGTGCGAGGCTGCGACCACTCTGGTGCTGATGGGCGAGAGAGTCGGCTACGAAGGCGGGTTGTTCCAGGATCCCGGCTGGACGATCGGCACCACCGAGAGCTTCGAAGACTCCGGTGGGAGCTTCTTCTGTCAAAAGTGCTTCGAGAAGGAACAGAACGAGGGGCACGTCAAGGGTGAGTGACCGAGGTTACCGGATACGTTCTAAGCCGTGAGCGGCGTGAGCGGGCGCAAGGCTGTGTACGGCTACTTCCGACCCCGTCGATGGTCTCCTCTTTTCAGGGTCCACAAGTAGCTATTCGTTCGGTGTGGTTCCTGATACGATTCAACACTCAGCTCGAGGGTCGAGCGAAGGACGTGTCGCTTAGGGTTTTCCCGAGGTTCCATCTCGAAGAAAGTCGGGTCCCGCAAGAAGGACTAGCGCGGTGCAGTTCCTCAGCATGCCAATCCCACTCCCCTCGACTTGTTCTTGCATATCAGCCAGGACTCATACCCGTTCAAAACTGGGTGCTTTGCCCACTGCACCCACACTCTGACTTCGCGGCCTAACGAGCAAGCGACGCTG